>NZ_JAXXBR010000040.1:0-6258 GCF_037242085.1 Alitiscatomonas sp.
GGGTCAACCTGACGGAGCGGGAGGCCTGCCAGCGGGTCCATGATTTTGAAGGCGTAGAAAACTGCATGACAGAAAAGGAGGCCAGGCAGGAGGCCGACCGGTGCCTGCGCTGTGACCACTTTGGCTATGGAATCTTTAAGGGAGGCAGGGATACGATATGGTAAATGTGACGATCGACGGAAAGAAGATCCAGGTAAGAGAAGGAACGACGATCATGGACGCCGCAGCCAGATGCGGGATCCCGATCCCCAGTCTGTGCTATTTAAAGGACATCAACGAGATCGCCGCCTGCCGTGTCTGTGTGGTGGAGCTGGAGGGGAAGGAGAGGCTGATCACCTCCTGCAACAACGTGGTGGCCGAGGGCATGGTGCTTTATACCAACAGTCCCAAGGTCCGCCGCCACAGGAGAAAGATCGTGGAGCTTCTCCTGTCCCAGCACGACTGCCTCTGCGCCACCTGCCAGAGGAGCGGGAATTGCAGCCTGCAGAAGATCGCCAACGATCTGAATATTTTGGAAATTCCCTTCCACCATACGTTGGAGCACCAGCCATGGAATAAAAATTTCCCATTATTGCGAAAATCTGAAAAATGCATCAAATGCATGCGCTGTGTCCAGATCTGTGAAAAGGTCCAGGGACTGGGGATCTGGACCGTGGAGGGGACCGGTTCCCGGGTGACCATCAATGTTTCCGGCAGAAAGACCATCGAGGAGGCGGACTGCTCGCTCTGCGGCCAGTGCATCACCCACTGCCCGGTGGGGGCACTGACTGCCAGGGACGATACGGAAAAGGTCTGGGAGGCCATTGAGGATCCGGAGAAGATCGTGGTGGCCCAGGTGGCTCCGGCGGTGCGGACAGCCTGGGGCGAGGAGCTGGGACTTTCCCCGGAGGAGGCCACCATCGGCCGGATCATGGACGCCTTAAAACGCATGGGCGTGGACTACGCCTTTGATACGGTATTTTCGGCGGATCTGACCATTATGGAGGAGGCCAGTGAGTTCCTGGAGCGGTTTACAAAAGGCGAATTCAGGGACAGACCCATGTTCACCTCCTGCTGCCCCGGCTGGATCCGGTTCGTAAAGACCCAGTTCCCCCATATGGTGAAATATCTGTCCACGGCCAAATCGCCCCAGCAGATGTTCGGAGCGGTGATGAAGACGTATTATGCCCAGAAGCTGGGAGTGGACCCGGAGCGGATCTTCACAGTTTCCATCATGCCCTGCGTGGCCAAGAAGGCAGAGCGGGAGATGGAGCTGTTTTATGAGGAATACGCAGGCCACGACGTGGACGCAGTCCTGACCACAAGAGAGCTGGTACGGATGATCCGGTCCGCCCACATAAGGCCGGAGGGCTTAAACGATATTGAAAGCGACAGCCCCATGCGGGAGGGGACCGGAGCCGGAGTCATCTTCGGGGCCACCGGCGGCGTCATGGAGGCGGCTTTGAGGACGGCCTACTTTGCCCTGAAAGGGAAAAATGCTCCGGCAGACGCCTTCCGGGCAGTGCGCAGCCTGGGCTTCAACGCCAACAATGGCGTCCAGGAGGCAGAATTCAAGATCGACGATCTGGTGCTCCGGACGGCAGCAGTCAGCGGCCTGGGAAACACCAGGGCTCTTCTGGAGCGGATCGACCGGGGAGAGGTCCATTACGACTTCGTGGAGGTCATGGCCTGCCCCGGAGGCTGTGTGGGCGGAGGCGGACAGCCCATCCACGATGGGAAGGAGCTGGCCTTTGAACGGGGAAGGCAGCTTTATTATCTGGACGCCGGCGCCAGACTCCGGTATTCCCATGAAAATCCGGACGTGAAGGCTATGTACGAGGAATTTTTTGAAAAGCCCAATTCCCATAAAGCCCATCTGCTGCTGCATACGGAGCACAGGAAATAGGGCGGGGGGAGTTTTCTGGCGGACATGAATGGTCCGGGAAAGGAGTCCATGAAACGGAAATATAAGATCGCAATGGTCCAGATGGACACCCAGAACAATAAGGAAAAGAATCTTGAGGACGCCTGTGCCTGGATCGATGAGGCGGCGGCTTCGGGGGCGGAGTTGGTGTGCTTTCCCGAGGTCATGAACCTGATCGGCAAAAACACAGGCCCCGGCGGAGGAAGGGAGCCGGTTCCCGGATTCTCCACGGAACGACTGATGGAAAAGGCGGCGGAGCACGGGATCTATATCCATGGAGGCAGCATTACGGAGGAGATCCCGGGAGAAAAGCGGGCCTGCAACACCAGCGTGCTCATAGGGTCAGACGGCCGGATCCTGGCAAAATATCAGAAGCTCCATACCTTCGATATTACGCTGGCTGACGGACGGCCGTTCCGGGAATCGGACCGGATCCGCCCTGGAGACACAGTGGTGACGGCGGAAACAGAGCTGGGGTGCTTCGGAATGTCCATCTGCTACGATGTGCGGTTTCCGGAGCTGTACCGTCTGCTGGCCATAAAAGGAGCTAAAGTGTTTTTTGTTCCGGTGAGCTTCACAAAGGAGACCGGGGAGGAGCATCTGGAGCTTCTCCTCAGGGCCAGGGCCGTGGAAAACGGCTGCTATGTGATCGCGGCAGCCCAGACCGGGGTGAAGCCGGCCTACACGGCCTATGGGAACAGTATGCTCATCGATCCCTGGGGAAAGGTTCTGGTACGGGCCGGATCGGAGACAGGGGTCTTTTATGGGGAGATCGATCTGGATCATGCCGATGCGGTCCGCCGCCGGATGCCGTCCCTGGAAAGCCGGAGGACGGACGTGTACCAGGTGGAGGAAAAAAGGAAGTAAAAAATTTGCAGTTCCATCTTGACAGTTCCAGGAATCTTTTGTATAGTGGAATCATCATATGACTGACGGAAGTGGAAGAAACCACATGAAGTATGATCTTGCTGAGCCGACCGTCTGGGCAATCTGCCCGGATGGACGGCTCTTTTTTGCTTTGCAGGAAGGCGTGAACGGGGCCCAGGGCAGATCTGGAACTGAGAGGAGTTTCATCTGGTTTTGCTGAGAAGGAGGAGATCGTATGGCCATGGGACGGATCCATTCCTGGGAATCCATGGGGCTTGTGGACGGACCCGGGATCCGCACGGTGATTTTTTTACAGGGCTGCCGCCTGCGGTGCCGGTATTGCCATAATCCGGATACGTGGGAGCTCTGCGGAGGGGGGACCCTGGAATCTCCGGAGGAGACTGTAAACCGGCTGATGCGGTTTAAACCCTATTACGGGGCCGACGGAGGCGTTACGTTTTCCGGAGGGGAGCCGCTGTTACAGAAGGAATTTCTGACAGAGGCCCTTGCCCTGTGTAAAAGCCGTGGGATCCATACCTGCCTGGATACGGCGGGAGTGGGCTGCGGCGGTTATGGGGAGATCCTCAAAAATACGGATCTGGTGCTTCTGGATGTGAAGCATTATACGCCAGAAGGGTATCAGGCTGTCACCAGCCGGTCCATGGATGCCTATGAGGAATTTTTGGACGCGGTCCAGTCCATGGAGGTTCCCTTGTGGCTCCGCCATGTGGTGGTTCCCGGCCTTACGGACGGAGAGGACCATCTGGCGGGTCTGGCAGAGTATGTAAAGGGAATACGGAATGTGAAGCGGGTGGAGCTGCTTCCATATCATGTTCTGGGGGTGCCCAAATACCGCGCCATGGGAATCCCATATCCTCTGGAGGGCGTGCCGCCCATGGAGAGCGGAGCTCTTGTCAAATGGCAGGAGCGTATGAACTGCGGGCTGAAAAATGGCTGAGGGTCTGAGGAGCATCGGAGATCAGATGGAAGAGAATGGGATCACAAAACGTGATCTGTGACAGGGTGAAAGGAGATCAATATGAGTATCGATGTAAACTGTACAGCATGGAGAGGCTTTAAGACCGGCGAGTGGCGCCATGTGGTCAACGTAAGGAACTTTATCCAGAAAAACTATATGCCCTATGCAGGCGGAGATGGATTTCTGGAGGGGACCACGGAAAAGACGAAAAAAGTATGGGAAAAGGCTCACGGCCTGATCCTGGAGGAGGTAAAAAAGGGCATTGTGGACGTGGATACCACAGTGGTGTCCGGCATCGACAACTTTGCTCCCGGCTATATTGATAAAGACAATGAAGTGATCGTCGGGCTCCAGACCGACGCGCCCTTAAAGCGCATCGTCAATCCCTTCGGCGGCATGCGGATGGCCAAGAGCGCCCTGGAGCAGTACGGCTACCAGCTGGATCCGGACGTGGAAAAGCACTTTAATCTATACAGAAAGACCCATAACGACGGCGTATTCGACGCATACCCGGAGCGGATCCGTGTGGCCAGAAGCGCAGGACTTCTGACAGGACTTCCCGACGCCTATGGCCGCGGCCGGATCGTTGGCGACTACCGCCGTGTCCCCCTTTACGGCACAGATTTCCTCATTGAGTCCAAAAAGGCAGACCTGAAGCTTTTAGACGGGCCCATGACCGACGAGAGGATCCGTCTCAGAGAGGATGTGAGCGAGCAGATCCGCGCCTTAAAGAAGATGGCGGACATGGCTGCGAAGTACGGCTGCGATATCACAAAGCCTGCGGAAAATGCCCATGAAGCCGTCCAGAACCTGTATATGGCCTATCTTGCCGGGATCAAGGAAAACAACGGGGCAGCCACCAGCCTGGGCCGGACCGCCACCTTCCTGGATATTTATATCCAGAGGGACATGGAGGCGGGGATCCTTACAGAGGCTGGAGCCCAGGAGCTCATCGACCAGTTTATCATCAAGCTCCGCCTGGTACGCCATCTGAGGACTCCGGAGTACAACGAGCTGTTCGGCGGAGATCCCACCTGGGTGACCGAAAGCCTTGGAGGAATGGGCGTGGACGGCCGGACGCTGGTGACGAAGAACACCTTCCGCTATCTCCATACGCTGACCAACCTGGGAACCGCCCCGGAGCCCAACCTGACCGTGCTCTGGAGCCAGAACCTGCCGGAGGCCTTTAAGGATTACTGCGCGAGGATGAGCATTGATACAGACTCCATCCAGTACGAGAACGATGATCTGATGCGGCCCATGTACGGCGACGATTACTGCATCGCCTGCTGCGTATCGGCCATGGCTGTTGGAAAGCAGATGCAGTTCTTCGGCGCCAGGGCCAACCTGGCCAAGAGCCTGCTTTACGCCATCAACGGCGGCGTGGACGAGTTAAAGGGACTCCAGGTGATCCCCGGACTGGAAAAGAATACAGAAGAGGTCCTGGACTACTCCCATGTGCTGGCGGACTATAAGAAGACCCTGGCCTATGTGGCGGAGCTTTATGTGGACACCATCAACATCATCCACTTCATGCATGATAAATATGCCTATGAGGCCAGCCAGATGGCCCTTCACGATACATGGGTGGAGCGCCTGGCAGCCTTCGGCGTTTCCGGCCTTTCCGTGGCTGTGGACTCTTTATCAGCCATTAAATTCGCAAAGGTGACGCCCGTAAGGGATGAGAACGGAGTGGCCGTGGACTTTAAGGTGGAGGGAGAGTTCCCCAAATACGGAAACGATGACGACCGGGTGGACGACATCGCCGTGGAGCTGGTGTCCTTCTTCTCCGCAGAGCTTAAAAAGCACGCCCTGTACCGGGATGCGATCCATACGCTGTCAGCTCTTACCATCACCAGCAACGTGATGTACGGTAAGAAAACGGGAACGACGCCCGACGGAAGAAAGGCCGGAGAGCCCTTCGCCCCGGGGGCAAATCCCATGCACGGAAGGGACAGCCACGGCGCGCTGGCATCCTTAAACTCTGTGGCTAAGATCCCCTACCGGGCCGTATGCCAGGACGGAGTTTCCAACACCTTCTCCATTACGCCCACGGCTCTTGGAAAATCGGAGGAGGAGCGGATGAAGAACCTGGTGATGATCTTAAACGGATACTTTATCCAGGGAGCCCATCACTTAAACGTCAACGTTATGAACCGGGAGCTCCTCATCGACGCCATGGAGCATCCGGAAAAATATCCGACTCTGACCATCCGTGTTTCCGGCTACGCCGTGAACTTCAGCCGTCTCAGCAGAGAGCAGCAGCTGGAGGTCATCAAGCGGACGTTCCACGAGAGCATGTAAAAACAGAAAGCCCCTGTTTCCTGGAAAATTCCGGGAGGCAGGGGCTTTTTTACGGGACGGAACAGGGCGTTTCCTGCCGGATGGAGGAGAGTGCCGGGGCGCTGGTAAGATACAGTCCCGGCATATGTTCTTATGGGGCGTGCGGTTTTGTTTTACAGGCCCCCTGTCTCCGATCCTTCTTCTTTCTCTGGTTCTCGGCTGCCGG
>NZ_JAXXBR010000022.1:0-6256 GCF_037242085.1 Alitiscatomonas sp.
AGTGGGGGATCCCGTCCATCTCCTCTTTCGTCACCTTGGCAGAGCCCACGTCCATATGGCGGTAGACCTGCATGGAATCGGCGCTGATGATCTCACCGCCGATGCGTTTGGCCAGGGCCACAGAAAGCGCCGTCTTTCCCGACGCCGTGGGCCCTGTCAGTATGATTAAAGGCTGTTTCATCACACGATCCTCTTAAATTTCTTTTCCATTTCATATTTGCTGATGGAAATGATGGTGGGCCGTCCGTGGGGACAGGCATAGGGATTTTCCAGGCCCAGCAGCTCGTCGATGAGCCTGTCCGCTTCCTGTTCTGAAAGGCGGTTGTTTCCCTTGACCGCCGCCTTACAGGACATGGAGGCGATCCGGTCGTAAACGGCCTCCGGCCCTGCGGCCCCGCTGTCCTCGGAAAGTCCGTCCAGCATTTCCATCAGAAGCTCCTTTTTGGCCAGGGAAAACAGGTTGTCCGGCACAGCCCGGACGGCATACTCGTTCCCGCCGAAGGGCTCGATCTCAAAGCCCACCCTGGTAAAGACGTCCATGTGCTTCTTTAATAGCTCCTCCTCCTGCATGGAAAGGGTCAGGATAATGGGAGGGCTGATGAACTGGGAGGTATATTCCCTGGACTTTAAGGACTGGAACGTCTTTTCAAACAGCACCTTTTCATGGGCGGCGTGCTGGTCGATGATGTACAGGCTCCCGTTATATTCCACCAGCCAGTAGGTGTCGAACACCTGTCCGATGAGCCGGTGGCGGCTCCTGGCCTTTTCTGAAAGCAGGCGGCCGTCGAACATCTCCATCTGCTCTGGGGCCTGGGACGGAGGTTCTGTACGATGGACCTCCGGCTTAAGCTGCCGGGCTGACGGCTCTGCCTGGCGGGACGGTTCCTCCGCTGGCCGGACTGGCTGCTCCATTGGGCGGGACGGCACCTCCGCCGGCTGGACCGGCTGCTCTGTCCCGCGGCTCTGCGGCCCCTCGGCCCGGACAGACGGCTCCGTTTGCCGGACTGGCTGTTCCGAAAAGCCCGTGGGCTTTCCCTCTGGCCGCCCGGACCGTGCCGGGGCGGGGCCGGAGCCCACGGACGGCATCGCTGTCCGGCTTCCAGTCCCGGCTCTCCAGTCCCCATAGGGAGACCGTTCCTCCAGGACCCCCATGGCGGCCATCCTTTTTTTCTCAAAGGGCTCCGGAGCCCGATGGGAGGTCTCTTTCCCGGAAGCCTCACTCCCGGCTCCGGATCTCCCTATCTCCTTCTTCTCCTCATCCCTTCCTGTGATCTCCACCTGGGGGATCAGCTCCCGGCCGGACAAGGCCCCCTGGATCATCTGGCAGACGGTCTTATACAAAAACTCCCCGTCCTTGAACCGGAGCTCCATCTTGGAAGGATGGACGTTGACATCGATGTATTCCGGCTCCACCGTAAAGTGCAGCATGGTAAAGGGATATTTATGCTGCATCATATAGCTCTTATAGCCGTCCTCAATGGCCTTGGCGATGAGGCCGCTTTTTATGTACCGGCCATTGATGAAATAATTCTCAAAATTCCGGTTGCCCCGGGCGATGGAAGGCTTCCCGATGAACCCAGACACCTGGAACATCTCCGTTTCCACGGAGACCGGCAGAAGCTCCGCCGTGATCTCCCGGCCGTAAATGGTGTAAATAATATCCTTCAGGTTATGGTTCCCCGAGGTATGGAGCTTATTCTGGTTATTGACGATCAGACGGATGGAGATCTCCGGATGGGACAGGGCGATCTTTTCCACCAGATCCGCCACATGGGCTCCCTCCGTGGCCGCGGTCTTTAAGAACTTCCGCCGGGCCGGGGTATTGAAGAACAGGTTCCGGGAAATAAACGTGGTGCCGTCGGGCGCTCCCACCTCCTCCAGGCTCTTTTCCTGCCCTCCCTCGATCTGGTACCGGCAGCCGGTCAGGCTGTCTCCCGTCTTCGTGATCAGCTCCACCTGGGAAACAGCGGCAATGCTGGATAAGGCCTCGCCCCTGAACCCCAGGGAGGAGACCGTCAGAAGATCCTCTGCCGACCGGATCTTGCTGGTGGAATGGCGGAGGAATGCCAGCGGAAGCTCCTCACGTTTTATCCCGCAGCCATTATCGGTGATGCGGATAAAGCCGATTCCTCCCTCCCGGATCTCCGCAGTGATGGCCGTGGCCCCTGCGTCAATGGCGTTTTCCATCAGCTCCTTCACCACAGAAGCCGGCCGTTCCACCACCTCTCCGGCGGCGATCTGGTTGATGGTATTCTGATCCAGCACCTGGATCGGCATAAAGATCCCTCCCTTTCCCGGTACGGCCCCTACTGCCAGCGGTTTTTCAGCCTGGTCTGGAGCCGGTATAAGGTATTTAACGCGTCAATGGGGGTCATGGTGGAAAGCTCCAGATCCCCCAGCTCCTTTATGATATCGTCGTCCTTTACTGTATCAAAAATGGACATCTGATTTAAGTCCACCTCGTCGGGCTTTGCCACGGCCTTATGCTGGACGGAGGACGCCGACATCTGGGCGATCTCCCTGGCGTGGGCCGTGATATCGGCGCTGGAAAGCTCCTCCACCAGTTCCTTGGCCCGCTGGATCACCGAATCCGGCACCCCGGCCAGCTTGGCCACCTGGATGCCGTAGCTCTTATCGGCCCCGCCCTTTACAATCTTCCGCAGGAATACAATATCGTCGCCCTGCTCCTTGACGGCGATACAGTAGTTGTTCACGCCGTTTATGGTGCCCTCCAGCTCGGTCAGCTCGTGATAGTGGGTGGCGAACAGTGTCTTGGCTCCCAGGAGCCTGGGATTGCTGATGTGCTCGATCACCGCCCATGCGATGGAAAGTCCGTCAAAGGTACTGGTCCCCCGGCCGATCTCGTCCAGGACCAGGAGGCTGTTCTTTGTGGCGTTCCTTAAGATATTGGCCACCTCCGTCATCTCCACCATAAAGGTGCTCTGGCCCGAAGCCAGGTCGTCGGAGGCTCCCACACGGGTGAAGATCCGGTCGCAGATCCCGATATTGGCCTCATCTGCCGGCACAAAGCTTCCGATCTGGGCCATGAGGACGATCAGGGCCGTCTGGCGCATATAGGTGGATTTTCCGGCCATATTGGGGCCTGTGATCACTGAGATCCGGTTCTTTCCGTTATCCAGATACGTGTCGTTGGCCACGAACAGATCGTCCCGCATCATCTTCTCCACCACTGGGTGGCGGCCGTTCCGGATATGGATGACGCCCCGTTCATTGATCTTCGGCTTCACATAGTTGTTCCGCATGGCCACCGCAGACAGGGCGGTGAACACGTCGGCTCCGGCAATGGCCTTGGCAGTGCCCTGGATCCGGACCACCTCTCCGGCGATCTGGTCCCGGACGCCGCAGAACAGCTCATATTCCAGGGTGTAAAGCCGGTCCTCGGCCCCCATGATCACGTCCTCCAGCTCCTTTAACCGGTCGGTGGTGTACCGCTCGGCGTTGGTCAGGGTCTGCTTCCGGATGAAGTAATCCGGCACCAGCTCCTTAAAGGAATTGGTCACCTCAAAATAATAGCCGAACACCTTGTTGAACTTGATCTTCAGATTCTTGATCCCTGTTTTTTCCCGTTCCTGGGACTCCAATTCTGCCAGCCATGCCTTCCCCTCGGTCTTGGCCTTCCGGTACTGGTCTGCCTCTTCGCTGTACCCGTCCTTAATGATCCCGCCTTCCCGCACCGTAATGGGCGGCTCCTCCACAATGGCCCGGTCCACCAGGTCATAAAGATCCTCCAGGGGATCCAGCTCCTCATGGATCTCCTTTAAAAGGTCACAGGAAAACTCATTTAACAGGCGCTTGATGTGCGGCAGCATGGACAGGGAGGTCTTAAACGCCAGAAGATCCCTGGGATTGGCAGTCTTATAGCTGATACGGCCCAGGAGCCGCTCCAGATCGTAGACAGAATTTAAGTATTCCCGGATCTCCTCCCTGGAGATAAAATTCATGTTCAGCTCCTCCACCGCAGCCTGGCGCTTCTCGATCTCTGCCTTCCGGACCAGCGGCTGCTCGATAAAGGACCTGAGCATCCTGGCTCCCATGGCCGTTCTGGTCCGGTCCAGGACCCAGAGAAGGGATCCCCGTTTCTGCTTTTCCCGCAGCGTCTCCACCAGCTCCAGATTCCTCCGTGTGGAGGTATCGATCATCATAAACTGGCCGGAGGTATAAGGCGTGAGCTTTGTAAGCTGGGACAGATCGTTTTTCTGTGTCTCATAAAGATACTGGAGCACACAGCCGGACGCGATCATACCGTTTTCATAATCTCCCAGGCCCAGCCCCTCCAGGCTTAAGACCTTAAAGTGCTCCTTTAGTACCTTCCGGCAGACGTCGTCAGAAAAGAACCGGCTGTCCAGGGACGAGACCGCCATCTGATACCTGTCCCTTAGCTCCTCCACGTTGAGGCCGGACATATAAAGGGCCTCGTTGCAGATCAGCTCTGACGGCGAAAACTTATTGATCTCGTCCAGGAGCGCCCGCTCGGAGCCTGTCTCCGTAACAAAAAAATCGCCGGTCGTAATATCGACCGTCGCTATCCCATAGTTATTTCCCGTATAAACAACGGCCATCAGGTAGTTGTTCTTTGTTTCATCCAGTGCCTGGTCGCTTAAGATGGTGCCAGGAGTCACCACCCGGATGACCTCCCGCTTCACAAGCCCCTTCGCCTGCTTCGGATCCTCCATCTGCTCGGCAATGGCCACCTTGTAGCCCTTCTGTACCAGGCGGTTTAAGTACGTCTCCACGGCATGGTGGGGGACGCCGCACATGGGCGCCCGCTCCTCCAGGCCGCAGTCTTTTCCTGTCAGTGTCAGTTCCAGCTCCCGGGACACGGTCCTGGCGTCCTCAAAGAACATTTCGTAAAAATCCCCGAGACGGTAAAACAGGATGCAGTCGGGATATTCCTTTTTCGTCTCCAGGTAATGGGTCATCATTGGTGATAATTGTGCCACTTTCTTACCTCTTATCTCTTTGTTCCCATGAAGTAAAAGCCCCTGGCCTCATCCAGAGACACGTCCACGATCTGTCCGATCAAGGAAGCGTCTCCCTGGAAGTGGACCACCGTGTTGTTGGAAAGACGGCCGGTAACATAGCCCGGTTCATGGGTATCCATTTCCTCCACAAGCACCTTCTGGACCGTTCCCTCATCCCGCATTACCACCTGGGCGGCAATGTCCTGGACCTCCTTTAAAAGCCGGTCAAACCGGTCCTTCACCACGTCCTCCGGGACCTGGTCTTCCATGGCCGCTGCCGGCGTCCCGGTCCGTTTGGAGTAAATGAACGTAAAGGCACTGTCGTAGCGCACCCGTCTCACCACATCCAGGGTCTCCTGGAAATCCTCCTCAGTCTCTCCCGGGAAGCCCACGATGATATCTGTGGTCAGGGAGATATCCGGCACGGCAGCCCTAAGCTTATCCACCAGTTCCAGGTACTGCTCCTTGGTATATTTCCGGTTCATCTGCTTTAAGATCCGGCTGCTGCCCGACTGGACAGGAAGATGAAGATGTTTACAGATCTTTCTGGAATTTTTCATCACTTCGATCAGTTCATCCGAAAGATCCTTGGGATGGGAAGTCATGAACCGGATCCGCTCCAGTCCGTCGATCTGCTCCACCCGCCGCAGAAGCTCCGCAAAGGTGATGGGCTCCTCCAATGTCTTTCCATAGGAATTGACGTTCTGCCCCAAAAGCATCACCTCCACCACGCCGTCTGCCACCAGGCCTTCGATCTCGTGGATGATGTCCTCCGGATTCCGGCTGCGCTCCCGGCCCCGCACATAGGGAACGATACAGTAGCTGCAGAAATTGTTGCAGCCGAACATGATGTTCACTCCGGATTTGAAGGGATACTTCCGCTCCACCGGCAGGTCCTCCACGATAGCGTCGGTGCCCTCCCAGATGTCCACCACCATCTTTTTTTCTGTCAGGCGGCGAAAGATCAGCTCCGCCAGCCTGAAAATATTGTGGGTCCCGAAAATAATATCCACATGGCGGTAGCTCTTCCTTATCTTCTCCACCACCTGGGGCTCCTGCATCATGCAGCCGCAGAGGGCAATGAGCATATCCGGATTTTTTCTTTTCAGACCGCCCAGATAGCCCAGACGGCCGTAAACCTTCAGATTGGCATTTTCTCTTACGGTACACGTATTATAAAGCACAAAATCAGAATTTTCATCCGCTCCCTGGACAAAGCCGGCTTCCTCCAGGATGCCTAAGAGCTTTTCCGAATCCCTGGCGTTCATCTGGCA
>NZ_JAXXBR010000021.1:0-6118 GCF_037242085.1 Alitiscatomonas sp.
GCAGGATCCGGCATCCCTGGAGGCGGCTATTAAACCAGACAGAATATTTATTTGACATTCTTCTTACTTGGTTTTATCATAATAGTAAGATATCTTCATTTATTCTATACGAGGAGGATCGTCATGCACCCAAAAAAACTATCGTCAAAGAGCATGGACATGACCACCGGCTCCACCTGGAAGCTGCTGCTCTCCTTTGCCGTTCCGCTTCTCATCGGCAACCTGTTCCAGCAGCTTTACAATACGGTGGACAGCCTGGTGGTCGGAAATTTTGTGGGCACAGAAGCCCTGGCGGCCGTGGGCTCCACCACCAGCATCATCAACACCATGGTCATGTTCTTCAATGGAACGTCCATCGGCGCCAGCGTCATCATCAGCCGCCATTACGGGGCCCACGACGACAAAAAGCTCCATCTGGCCGTGGAGACCACCATCATGGTCACCTTTCTGGCCAGCATCCTGTTTACGGCCCTGGGTATTTTCCTGGCCCCCCTCATGCTCCGGTTCATGTCCACGCCAGACGACGTCCTGGAGTCAGCCTCGGTGTATCTCCGGATCTATTTTTCCGGTATCGCCGGCCTGCTGGTCTATAATATGGGAAGCGCCGTGCTCCGGGCCGTGGGCGATACGAAACGGCCGCTGCTGTTCCTCTGCTTTTCCAGTATCCTCAATACAGTACTGGACCTGGTATTCGTGATCGTGTTCCATCTGGGCATCGCCGGTGTGGCCTATGCCACCATCATTTCCCAGTTCCTGTCGGCGGCCCTGGTCCTTGCGGTGCTGACCATGGACGACGGCGGCTACCGTCTGGTGTGGAAAGACCTTTCTGTGGATAAAAACACCTTAAAGCAGATCCTTTCCATCGGCCTGCCCGCTGGTCTCCAGCAGTCCCTTACCAGCTTTTCCAACGTGTACGTCCAGTCCTATATCAACTATTTCGGCTCCGCCTGCATGGCTGGATGGAGCTGTTATACGAAGATCGACCAGTTTATCTTCCTGCCGCTCCAGAGCATGAACCAGGCAGCCACCACCTTCGTGAGCCAGAATATCGGAGCCAGGAACATCCCCCGGGCCAAGCGGGGCTCCCTGACGGCCTTTTATATGTCCACGGCCATCACCATCGCCATGGCCTCGGTGCTCTGGCTTACGGCCGGACAGTTTGTGGCCATGTTCAACCAGGATCCAGAGGTGATCCGTTATGGGACCCTGTTCATCCGTACCAACAGTACCCTGACCTTCACCTGCTGCGCCACACAGATCTTTTCCGGATCTCTGCGGGGAGCCGGGGATTCCAGGACTCCCATGTTCATCATGCTCTTTTCCTATGTGCTGTTCCGGCAGATCTACCTGTTCGTTATCACACAATTCATCAACACTCCGGCCGTGGTGGGCTTCGGCTATCCCCTGGGCTGGATGATGTGCTCTCTCCTCACCGCCCTCTTTTATTTCTTTGGCGGCTGGGAAAAACGGATCCACTGATTCAGCTTCCCCTAAGCACCTGGTCCAGGATATGGGCCAGGGGCTCCATGGCATTTCTCGCTTCTTCATACGTGTTCGTCTGGGCGCCCACCTCAATGAGGGCCGAGCGCGCCCGGACGTGCTGGTTATACCGCAGTCCCTTGAGATAGATCTTTCTCGTAAATCCCGGATACATTCCCGCAGCCTTAAGCTGCATCTGAAAACTGAACGCCAGGTTGGCCTCCCGATTGGGATTTGGCAGATATTCGATGGGACCGTCCGGCGTCTGGGAGGTTCCGTTGAAAAACATGATCTTTGCCGTGGGCTTCCCGTTGATCTCCGTCACCAGGCGGGTCCCCTCAGCCACCCCGTCCCGGTGGAGATCCAGCACCACCTCAATGGAAGGATATTTCTGCAGGATCCCCTGGATCCCCTCCAGAGCATATGTATAGGCCCGGCTCCGGTCCAGCTTCCCGTCCCGGTAGTCATAAACGCCGTCGTCATGGATCACAGAATATCCCTTCCCCTCCAGAAGCTCTGAAAGGTATGCGCCTACTCCAGTGATGGTGGCCTCCGGATTTTCCGGATAATCGGAAAAGGTCTCCTGGGAATGGGTGTGATAGATCAGGATCTGCGGTTCCTTTGGAGCCGTCTGCGCCGTGCTGCCGTCCTGTCCATTCCCCAGGTCCAGGGAAAGATCCATAGACAGAAAATGCTCCGCGTCCATAAGCTCCCGGCCTGCGGTCGTGGTGGGATGGATGCTGTAAAAATTCTGCATCATATAGTCATAATCTGCCAGCTTTTCCATGCGGATCCCCAGCCCTGGAAAACGGCCTCCCGCCGTCCCGGCCAGGGCCTGGGAAGAACCGGCAGCCTCACCTTCCTCTGGACTGGCTTCCCCGTTTCCCTGGACCTGGCCGGGGGCTTCATGGGTCTGTCCGGCACCTTCGGCTCCCGCCTGGTCTGCATCTTTCGGCCTCCCGGCTTCTTCCCGTCTCCCGGCCTCTCCGGTCTCCTGCTGAGCTCCTTTGCCGGGATCTGCTCCCTCTCTCCGGGCCGTCATCTTTTCATAGGCCGGATCTGCCGCCGGTGCCGTTTCCGTCTCCATGGATCCCAGATAGGAAAACAGAACCGGCTCCAGCGCTGCCGGACCGCTTCTTCCCTTCTGTCTCCCTGCCGCCGGGATCCATTCCTTCATCACAGTCCGGGCCATGGAAAGGCCGTACTGGTCTCCGTATCTGGAGACTGCCGCCCCCAGCCAGTCCCGGCTTCCCACTGCCAGGGCCGCCATAAGGAAAAGGACTGCTGCGGCCGCAAAAAACGGGCGTTCTGCCCGTATGGCCCGTTTGATATAATACCATCTGCGTCTCATGGCTGCCGCCCGTTTTTCCTTCTTTCTTTTATTCTATGAGGGACGCCCTCCCTTCATCACCAGAAAACAGCCGTCACCCGTTCCCTCCAAACAGGGCCATGTGGATGGCCTCGGAGATGGTAAAGCTGAGATTCTCCACCCGCTCATCGATGTTGTGGGGCGTCACGTACATGGGGCCGATCTGGGGCTCCAGCACCTCCCGGATCAGCTGGTACTGGTCCCTGCCGTCCATGTGCTCCACCATATCCCCATATCCGGCTTCCCCGCCCTCCTTCAAGGCCGCCACCAGGGCTCCCACCGTGTCGTGGACAATGGCCGCAGCCCCCACCACCGTAGGCACGCCGATGGCGATCACCGGCACTCCCAGAGTCTCCCGGGTCAGGCTGTTCCTGTGGTTTCCCACGCCGGAGCCCGGATGGATCCCGGCATCGGAAAGCTGGATCGTAACGCCCAGCCGCCGGACACTTCGGGCCGCCAGGGCGTCCACCGCCAAAACTGCATCCGGTCTCGTCTCCGCGATCACTCCCTTCAGGATCTCCGCCGTCTCCATCCCCGTCTGGGCCATGACGCCGGGAATGATCCCGCTCAGGGCCGGATATTTTTTTCCTCCCGCAAATTCCTCCCCACAGCCGCCGGTGAGATGCCGGGTCATCTGGAGATGCTTCAGCACCAGAGGCCCCAGGGCGTCGGGTGTGGCGTTCTCGTTTCCCAGCCCCACCGCCAGTATGGACGGCGCTCTTCCATTTCCGTCTGTTCCGATCTGATGAAGGGCCAGAAGACCAGAGATCCTGGCCGCCAGCTCCTCGGATACCTCCCGGTGGAAATCTTCATCCCGCTCCGCCAGGGCCAATGCCTCCAGCGTCACATAGGTCCCCATGGGCTTTCCCATGTTCCCAGCCCCCTCCTCTGTCTTTATGACCACCTCCGTCAGATGGATGCCCGCCTCTTCCTTTTCCCATTCTCTGAGAGACACGCCGGGGATCTCTCCTCCGTCGCCCGGGAAGCTCTCCCTTTCCTCCACTGCCAGGTCGGTGTATATGCTTTTTTTCCACTGTTCCATGACCGATCTCTCCTTTTTCCGTTCTTCCTGCGGGCCGGTCGGAAATTTTTCTCCGCAAAAGCCCCGCTCACTTCTGGATCATGTTCCTGCGTCTGAATACCACAATCTTTTTCTATTTTTCCTCGAAAAATACATTTTATGTATTGACATCCCGGGAATAATCCGATAAAATACAAGAGTATGTTTACATTGAACTGTCCGTGTCCAGACTTTGATGCAAAACAAACAGCGAATATTTTTTAATCATAGTGGAGGTGTACAGATTGGCTAATATCAAATCTGCAAAGAAAAGAATCTTAGTAGCTGAAACAAAGGCTGCCAGAAACAAAGCGATCAGATCTAAGGTAAAAACTTATGTGAAAAAGGTTGAAGCTGCAATTACCGCCGGTGACAAGGCTGCTGCACAGGCTGCGCTCATTGCTGCTACAAGCGAAATCGACAAGGCTACTTCCAAGGGCGTATATCACAAGAATACTGCTTCCAGAAAAGTATCCCGTTTGTCCAAAGCTGTAAGCGCTATGGCTTAATAAGAAGGCTGGATATCTTAATTTATAAATTCGTAAAGTAAAAACGCTTTTCCGTGTGGTGTGTCGGAAAAGCGTTTTTTTATTGCTTTTTTCTATGTCCTCCGCGCGATCAGAAGCTCCACCGCCAGGCGGTCTGACAGACGGCCGGTCTTCACCGCTTCCTCTGTCTCCACGCAGAGCGTGACCCAGGAAAGGATCTGATCTCTTGTGAAGGCCCTGGCCTGGGCCGTAAGCTTTCCCACGGCAAAGGGAGGCACCTTAAGGGCCGAGGCCATGGCCCCCTTATCCTTTCCCGCGGCAGTCAGCTCCTTGATCTGCAGGAGCTGGTTGAACTGCCTGGCAATGAGGAACAGGATCCGCATGGGCGGCTCCTTTAAGGTCAGGAGGTCCTCATAAAGGTCCATGGCCTTCTTCGTGTTCCCGGCTACAATGGCCGCCACCATATCAAAGACCCGGCTGGTCACATGGACCGTTCCCACTGCGTCCACGTCCTCTTTTGTGATCACGTCCCGGCCCATGGTATAGCATACCAGCTTTTCCAGCTCCATCCGGATGTTTTCCATATCATCCCCGGTGCGCTCCAGGAAGTATTCCATCACCGGACGGCTGATCTTTCTTCCGTCCCGGCCCAGGATCCCGGCGGCCCACCGCATGAGCTGGGCCGTATCCTGCTTATTGAGCTCCGCCGCGTAGCCCAGCTCCTTTACCCTTTTATAGAGCCGGTTCCTCTTATCCACCTCGCTCTCGGCAAAGACCAGACAGGTGGTATCCGGCATCTGGGGCAGGTACGCCGCCAGCTCCTCCTGGGCGCTCTTAAAAAAGCCGCTGCCGTCCACCAGGATCAGCCGCCGGTCTGCAAAAAACGGCATGGTATCCGCCAGGCTGATGATCTCCTTCACATCTGGGTTTTTTCCCTCAAAATAGTTGAAGTTCATGGTATCGCCGCCGGTGATGGCCTCCCGCAGCTTCTTTTTATAGCTGCCCACCAGAAACGGCTCGTCCCCGTAGAGCAGATAGATCTTTTTAAAGGATTTCTCTTTTATATCCTGATTCAGTGTCTGCATGGCATACTTCCCTCATCTTCTTACTGGCCCGGCTGCTCCCGGACTCCCGTGACCGTCTGACGGATGATGCTTTCCATCATTTCCATGCTCAGCTGGCCTGCGGCATAGCCGAATACATTTCCATCCCGGTCGATCATAAAGGTGGTGGGGTAGGAAAAAACGCCGTATGTCATAAACAGCTCTCCGCCTTCGTCCATGACCACCGGGTAGGTATAACCGTTTTCCTCCAGGAACTGGGCGATCTCCTCCCTGGAGCCCTCGTCTCCATAATCCGGAGCCGCAACTCCCAGGATCACCACCTCTGGATCCTCCTCCGCCTGGTATCTCTCATAAAGCTTCTGGATATCCGGCATCTCCCGCCTGCAGGGCGGGCACCAGGTGGCCCAGAAGTTTAAAAATACTGTCTTTCCCTTATAATCTGAAAGGGTATGGGAATTTCCAAACTGGTCCGTAAGGGTAAAATCCACCGACGGAAGCGTATCTGCACCGGCTCCAGAGCCTTCCCCGGCCGTTTCCTCCGGGCCTTTTGCTGCCACCGTCTCTCCGGCGCTCTCCAGGGTCTCCCCGGTCTCCGGTCCATCCCCCGGCTTTCCGGTTCCCCCAGCCGTCTCTCCGGCTGCCCCTGGATCTGTCGTTT
>NZ_JAXXBR010000020.1:0-5464 GCF_037242085.1 Alitiscatomonas sp.
AGAGCTGATGAAGAACTTTTTCCCGAGAAGCCGATAGCAGACAATAGCCAGCGGGATGTTCAGTACAATGGTTGAAAGTCCGATCGGAATATTCAGCAACCGATATAATATGATAGAAATACCTGAAAATCCGGTCATTGGAAATTTTGCCTGCACAGCGAAATTATAAATTCCAGCTGCAATAAAGACACTTCCTATAAATTCCCAGAGTAATTGCGTTGCAAATGCTTTTGCCTTTTGCATAGAAAACTGTGTTTTCATAACTTTAATACCTCCATTTCATAAAAAAAGAGCGAAGGCGTATTATATAAAATATAATGCGCTTTCGCTCTTCGGCCACTAGACTAACACTAATATACTGGCTTTGTCAAGTGTTTTTATAAAGACCAGCGAATTCCGATAACAAAATAAAAACCGCCGGTATGGTTACCCTTCCCCATACCGGCGTTCTTATATTTCTTCCTATTCTTTACGCCAAATGCAGCAGATTGATCAGAATGACCCAGGACAGTCCATAATAGGTGATTACGGCGACCAGATCGTTTACGGTTGTGATCAGCGGACCGGATGCCACAGCCGGATCCACCCCGATCTTCTGGAAGAAGATCGGAATAACTGTGCCGAATAAAGAAGAGATCAGCATGGCCAGTATCATGGCTGCGCCGAGGCATCCGGAAACTGCAAAAGCAAAGGACAGCCCGTTCCCTTTTAAAACCAGATATCCGCCGATCACAAGGAAGGAGGATATGCCGAGAATAAAGCCGTTGGTCAGGCCGACGCGGGATTCCTTCAGGATCAGTGTCAGCTTCTGCTTTCCGGAGGTCTGTTTGTCCATGAGAACACGGATGGCAACGGCCAGGGATTGGGTGCCTACGTTGCCTGCCATATCCAGGATCAGCGACTGAAAGCTCATGATGACTGGGAGCTGGGCCACGATGGATTCAAAGAGCCCGACGGTTGCGGATACGCCGAGGCCCATGACAAGCAGGACGAAAAGCCATGGAAGCCGCTTTTTCACACTGCGGAAGATCGGTTCCTCCAGATCCTCCTCAGCGGAAAGACCTGCCAGCTTTGCGTAGTCTTCATTGAGCTCATCCCCTACGACCTCAACCAGATCGCGGGCCGTGATGACGCCGATGAGCCGGTTTTCGTTGTCCAGCACGGGGATGGAGTCTTCGGAATAATCTCTTAACTGCGGGATACAGTCCTCAATGGGCGACCGCGCGTAAACGTATGGATAGGAGCAGGTCATGACCTCCTTCAGATCGGTCCCCTCCCGGGCAATGATCAGGTCCTTTAGGTCAATGGCGCCATAAAAGGTCTCCCTCTGGTCCACCACATAAATGGTGCTGATGTTGTCGTTTTCGGCAGCCTGGCGGACGAGCTCCGACATGGCCTCTTTGACCGATGCATGGTCCGGGACGGAGATGTAGTTGGTGGACATGACGCTGCCGATCTCGTCCTCGTCGAAGGAACTCAGCAATTTCACATCGGAGCGGACCTGGGGGTCCAGCAGATCCACCAGGGTCTCCCGCTCGCCCTTTTCTAACTGGCGCAGCACCTCCACCACGTCGGATGGCTCCATCTGGGAAAATACATCGACCTTTTTCCGGACGCTCAGCTCCTGTACATATTCTGTAAGATGATCGGAATATTCCAGGATCCCTGCCAGGGTTTCTGAATCCAGGATCTGGTATAATTTTGCCCGTTCCGCCTGGGTCAGAAGCTCCAGAGCGGATGCGACATCGTTTTCATGATAAGAAGACAGCTTTTCCTGCATTCTCCGGGGAGTCAGGCTGCTGCGGATCAGTTCTGCGATCTCAGCGCTGTATCCTGCAGGCGCTGTGTTTACGGTTGTGTTTCCTGCCATTTTATTGTCCTCCTTTACAAGTCAGTTGAAAGCAAAGGCGGACACAGGAGCCCTGTTTGCAAGGAAAAAAGGGCATAAAAAAACCATTGCCGGTTACAGACAGGATCCCTGCATTCGCATCTGCTTATGTAGTGCTGTACTGGAACGGACAATGGTATCCACTTGTATATATGCAGATAAAGCCAGATCAGACCACAGACAGCCGGATCGCGCCTGCATTTTGTAACTGCTGGAATACCATATCCGTACTTCGACTACCACTACTGTCCATGATCTCACCTCTCTTTAAATGATTTTTCTGCCAGATCTCAATGGCCCGTTCATTATAGCGCATTTTTCTGGGAATCACAACCTTTTTCTGATACCGGGAGATGAATGGAAGAGGGAATGGAGGCCCATGAACTCGAAAAATAAAAAATTTTGATGGATTTTTTCTCTGGAACAGGTATAATGTAGATAACGCTTAATCTAACATAATTAAAAGGAGAATCAGCATGAAGCAGGATATGATAGTAATTCTGGATCTTGGAAGCACAGAGAATACAGTGATTGCCCGTCAGATCAGGGACCTAGGCGTATACAGCGAGATCCATCCCCATGATATTACGGTGGAGGAGCTTCAGGCTCTGGATAATGTAAAGGGTATTATTTTAAATGGCGGTGAGAACCGTGTGGTGGACGGACAGGAGGTACAGGTCCGGGACGAATTATATGGACTGGGCTATCCGATGCTCTCCATTGATTATCCCCAGTCAAAATGTGAGGCACAGTACCAGGAGCTTCCGGACGATGCGGCCATGAAGATCTTCCTTTTTGAGACATGTAAGGCAGAGGCCAACTGGAATATGAAGAATTTCATTGAGGACCAGGTGGAGCTGATCCGTAAGCAGGTGGGAGATAAAAAGGTCCTCCTGGCGCTTTCCGGCGGCGTGGATTCCTCTGTGGTTGCAGCTATGCTGATCAAGGCCATCGGGCAGCAGCTGGTGTGCGTCCATGTAAATCATGGCTTAATGCGTAAGAACGAGTCTGAGGGCGTGGTAAAGGTATTCCGAGACGAGCTGCACGCAAATCTGATCTATGTGGACGCGACAGAGCGGTTCCTTGGAAAACTGGACGGCGTTGCAGATCCGGAGGAAAAGCGTAAGATCATCGGCGGAGAATTCATCCGTGTGTTTGAGGAAGAGGCAAGAAAGCTGGAGGGGATCGATTTCCTGGGCCAGGGCACCATTTACCCGGATATCATCGAGTCCGGTACAAAAACTGCCAAATGTGTGAAATCCCACCACAATGTGGGCGGCCTTCCAGAGGATCTGCAGTTTGAGCTGGTAGAGCCATTAAAGCAGCTGTTTAAGGATGAGGTACGCGCCTGCGGTATCGAGCTGGGCCTTCCGGCAGAAATGGTATACCGTCAGCCGTTCCCGGGTCCGGGACTTGGCGTCCGCTGCCTTGGAGCGATCACCCGTGACCGTCTGGAGGCGCTCCGTGAGGCTGACGCGATCCTCCGCGACGAATTTGCCAAGTCTGGTTTGGATAAGACTGTGTGGCAGTACTTTGTAGCGATCCCGGATTTCAAGGCAGTCGGTGTGAGGGATAACGCCAGAAGCATGGGCTATATGGCCGTGATCCGTGCGGTCAATACCATCGACGCCATGACGGCGACCATCGAGCGGATCGACTACGATCTGTTGGAGCGGATCGCAGACCGGATCACTGCGGAGGTGACCAGCATCAACCGGGTGGTATACGAGATCACGAAGAAGCCGGTGGCGACGATCGAATTTGAATAAAAAGAAAAGAGCCGGGAAGCCCCATGAAACAGCGGGCTTCCCGGCTCCTTTCATATAAAAACCCCCTACACAGACTTATTCCATATAAAACTGCGGCTCATACCAGTGGGACAGGTGATACGGATGGTCCGGCTCCAGGTACATCCCGGAATACAGGAACTGGAGGAGGTCAGAATCCCCGAACAGGTCGAAGATCCAGTCCCCGGAGGTTTCGTCTCCGATCTCATAGAATTTTCCACTGAGCTCGATCAGGGCCGATGCCTCCTGCTCGCAGAAAGTGACCAGCAGCTCTTCGGCCACACTGTGTGCTCTCAGAGGAAGGCCGCTTTGGGCGCGGGTCCGCATGCTGTATAAGCTGCATTTCATGCGGTAAAGGAACTCATAGGTATAATGCATAAGAAACTGCCGGGGCAGGAATCCGTCTATAAAAGAGATCTCCAGCTGTCCGATATGGGACCCGGCCGGCATAGCTGCAAGCTCATCCATATCCTCCTGGAGATGGTCAAGGAGCAGATCGCTGCCTATGGCAAAGGAAAGGGCAGCCCGGGTCCCGAATTCATCCTCCAGAAACCTGGACCACGCTTCATGGTCCTTATATTCTTCAAGGGAGAACTCTGTGGGCGTTCCGGCTTCCTGGCCTGGGAGGCTGAGCCAGTTCAGTGCTTTACAGACGCCTTTGCATTTATCGCTGCGGATGGATTCTCCTGCCTCATACCGGCACCAGGTCTTTGTCCCTACTCCCGCTCGGGAGGCGGCTTCCTCAATGGTCAGTCCCAGCTCGCTGCGCCTGAGCCGGATCTGTTTAGCCAGATCTGCATTTCCCTGGATCGTTTTCTGTGTCATAATCATTCCTTCTTACTCAATGACTAGTCGTTATATAGTCATTATGTCATAATGAAAAAACCCTGTCAACCGCTTTTTTGCCTGATGAAGAGATCGCAGTGGATTTCAGAGGAACAGTTTCATGGCTGTTATGGAGCAAATGTAAAAGGAGAATTTATACTGCGAAGGAATCAGTCAGCGGAAGGTGGAAAGAGACGGATGGTACATGTGTAAAAAGCCCACAGAACAGTTTGAAGATTATGTGTAAAGGGAGAGGAAAAACAAAATATGTATAAATATACAATGAGGGTTTTACTCAGGGCACGTTCATACCCGTTTGGAACCGGAATCGGAGGGAAAGAGCAGCGAGGATTTTTGCGTGGGAAAACAGTATGTGGAGGCAGAGGGTGAAAACTGGTTGACCCAATGGGAGAAAATGATAGGATGGTTTATTTCTTTTTAATATAGAAAGAGGGGCATAGACCGATTATGGAGGCTGTACGGGCTGCAGCCTTTTTTATTTTGGGAAAGTGGCGGAGCTGGATAACTGCAGCTCTGGTAAAATATATATGCCGGAGAGTTTTCAAAGATTGTCGGAAAATGTGAAAATAGGAGATGGGAACGAACATTTGTGGAAGAGAAGAGTGAAATGATTTTAAATGTCTGATCTGCTCCAGGGGTTAGGGCAGGGGCTTTTGTATGGAACATCAGATGTGTAATGGGTATGCGGTAAAATATGGTTATACCTAAAAATGAAGACGAATCCGGGCGGAATGATCAAGCTGGGGAAGAATAATTATCTGCTTTAAACGGAAAAAGTAAAACTGAAAAGACAGAAAAACGACTAAAAAGTATTATTTGAGAATAAAAAATGAAAATTATGAAAAATTAACAAATAAAATCTAAATAATTTATAAAATATTCATAATTTACAAAAAATATAAATGCATGTAAGATACCACTATAAGAAAAAACGGAAAAATAA
>NZ_JAXXBR010000074.1:0-5397 GCF_037242085.1 Alitiscatomonas sp.
TGGAGACGAACTGGATCTTGTCCGGGATCTCCTCCGGGGTCACATACCGGATGTTGGTCTTTTCCATGCAGACCACCCGCGGGTCGTTCCTGAGCTTCCAGGCCAGCTGTCCATGGCCCACATCCACAGAATAGACCTTCACAGCCCCGTTCTGCAGCATGCAGTCGGTGAACCCGCCGGTGGACGCTCCCACGTCCATGCAGATCTTCTGATCCAGGGTCACGCCGAAATGGGTCATGGCCTTCTCCAGCTTTAAACCGCCCCGGCTCACATATTTTAAGGTGCTCCCCCTGACCTCGATCTTTGCCGTCTCCTCAAACATGGAGCCGGCCTTGTCCTCCTTCTGGTCATCCACATAGACGATCCCGGCCATGATCACCGCCTTGGCCTTCTCCCTGGACTCTGCCAGATTCTTTTTTACTAACAGCACGTCTAACCGTTCCTTCATGGATCCCGACGCTCCTTCTCTGTACTATTTGGACAATCGAAACTGTTCTGTATTTTCATATTTCCATGACTGTCATATGGATCTAAATATTCCGTAAAGATCCGTTTGATCACCGAATCGCTGTCGATCCCCAGCATCTCCCGCAGGAGCGACACGTTCCCATGCTCCACATAGGCGTCCGGAAGAGCCACCTGGATCACATGGATCTCCGGATGGTGTTCATGGATGTACCGGGTGGCGCACATGCCCATGCCGCCCCGCAGCACATTTTCCTCCAGGGTAACGATCAGCTTATGGCTCCTGCACAGCCGGTCGATCATATCCGTGTCCAGAGGCTTTACGAACCGGGCGTTGACCAGGGTACAGGAATATCCTATGGCCTTCAGCTTTTCCCTCACATGCTCTCCAGTGCTGACCATGCTTCCCAGGGCAAAAAGAGCGATGTCCTTCTCCTCAAAAAGCATTTCCGCCTTTCCGTATTCCACCGGCGCATCAAATTCGGAAAGGCCCCGGTAGGCCTGTCCTCTCGGGTAACGGACGGCCAGAGGACCGTCAAAGCCCACGCCGAATTCCAGCATCCGTTCCAGCTCCCACAGATTTTTTGGCGCCATGATGCTCATTCCGGGAACCAGGCTTAAAAACGAGATATCAAAGATCCCCTGGTGGGTCTCCCCGTCGCTGCCCACAAGACCGGCCCGGTCGATGGCAAAGAGCACCGGAAGCTCCTGGATACAGACATCGTGGAGGATCTGGTCATAGCCTCTCTGTAAAAACGACGAGTACACCGCGACCACAGGCTTTAAGCCCGCCGATGCCATTCCCGCCGCCGAGGTGACCGCATGGGCCTCAGCGATCCCCACGTCAAAAAAACGGTCCGGGAACTGCTTTGCAAACCTGGAAAGCCCCGTGCCGTCGGGCATGGCCGCCGTGACTGCCACGATCCGTGGATCCTTCTCTGCCAGCTCACAGAGCTTTTCCGAAAAAACATCCGTATAACCCGGGAACTGCTTTTCTTTTAACGGCTTCCCCGTTTCAATATCAAAGGGGTCCACTCCATGGAACCGGGAGGGGTTCTGCTCCGCCGGGCCATAGCCCTTTCCCTTGGTGGTCACCACATGGACCAGGACTGCATGGCGGACCCGCTTGGCCTCCTTTAAGACCTGGACCATTTCCTCCACATTGTGGCCGTCCACAGGCCCCAGGTAGGTGATCCCCATGTCCTCGAACAGCATCCCTGGCACTAAAAACTGCTTGATCCCGTTTTTAGCCAGGAAAAGGCCGTTGACCATGGCCTTTCCGATCACCGGCACAGACCGCAGGGTGCGTTCCACCTTAAGCTTCAGATCCGCATAGCCCTCTCTGGTACGGACATTGCTCAGGTACCGGGACATGCCGCCCACGTTTTTTGAAATGGACATCTCGTTGTCATTTAAAACGATAATAAAATTTTTCTTCAGCTGGGCCGCATTGTTCAATGCCTCATAGGCCATGCCGCCCGTTAAAGCGCCGTCTCCGATGATGGAGATGACCGAATAGTCCTCGCCCAGGATCTCTCTGGCCTGGGCAATTCCCAGGCCTGCGGAAATGGAGGTGGAGCTGTGGCCCGTGTCAAAGGCGTCATAGGGGCTCTCCTTCCGTTTTGGGAAGCCGCTCATGCCGCCGAACTGGCGCAGATCGTCGAAGCCGTCCTTTCTCCCGCTGAGGATCTTATGGGTATAGGCCTGGTGGCCCACGTCCCATATGATCTTATCCTTCGGAAGATCAAAGGCCAGGTGCAGGGCCATGGTCAGCTCCACGACTCCCAGGTTGGAGGCCAGATGGCCGCCTGTACGGCTGATCTTTTCCAGCAGAAACTGCCGGATCTCCTGCGCCAGCACCGGATAATCTTCCGCTTTCAGCTTCTTGATATCCGAAGACTGTTCTATCTTTTCCAGAAGCATTCCGTTCCTACTCCTTTAAGTCCTATTTCTCCCGGTCCACCAGGGTCTTAATGAGCGTTCCCAGGAATTCCTTATCTCCCGGAAGGCTGTTTAAAGCGTCTGCTGCCCGGTCTGAGAGTGTTTTTACTTCTGCCTTTGCCTTTTCCAGTCCCTTTAACGTCACATAAGTGGTCTTTTCGTTCTTTTCATCGCTTAAGACCGGTTTTCCCAGGACCTCTGCGGTGCTCACCAGGTCCAGGATATCGTCCTGGATCTGGAACGCCATTCCCACGTCGGCAGCGATCCGTTCCACCGTTTCCTCTTCCTCTTTTCCGGCTCCGGCAAGCACCGCCCCGATCCTCATGGACGCCTCCAGGAGCGCCCCGGTCTTTAACCGGTAGATAAAGGAGAGCTGCTCCTCCGGAACCGGCTTTCCTGTCAGCTCCACATCCACCGTCTGACCGCCGATCATTCCATAGATCCCGGTCTTTTCTGCCAGGATCCCCATGGCCCTGGCCACCCGCTCCGGATCTCCGCCCAGGGCCAGCGCCTTAGCCGCCGTCTCAAAGGCAAAGATCATCAGTGCGTCTCCAGCAAGCACCGCCATATCATAGCCGTACACCTTCCAGGTGGTAGGCTTTCCCCGGCGCAGCTCATCGTTATCCATACAGGGCAGGTCGTCGTGGATCAGAGATGAGGTATGGATCATCTCGATGGCTGCCATAAAGGGCAGGATCTCCTTTCCCTTTCCGCCGAGCATCCGGTACGTCTCCATCATGAGAAGGGGACGGAGCCTCTTGCCTCCGGCCTTTACACTGTAATTCATGGCCTCGAAGATCGTCTTCTGGAAGCCCTTTTCCTCCGGCAGGTACGCATACACCGCCGCCTCTGTTTCCGCCGTTTTCTGTTCCAGTAATTCTTTAAAACTGCGTTCCATCGTCCTCTTCCTCCGCCGGTCCTCCGCCCAGGACCATGATCTGCTTTTCGATCTTTTCTATTTTCTCATTGCAGCTCTTCACCAGCCGCATGCCTTCCTCATAATTCTTAAAGGCATCCTCCAGGGAGCCCTTTCCGCCCTCCAGGCGGCCGATCAGATCGTCCAGGGCCGCAAACGTTTCCTCTATGGTCATGTCTGCTCCGTTTTTATCCAGTTCTGCCATCCCGACTCCTCATTCCTTTCCGTTACCAGGGCCGAAAGCGTTCCATCTGCCACCTGTACGGTGATCCCGCTCCCCGGCGGCGCCTGCTTTACAGAGCCCAGCCGTTTTCCCTCCTGATCCTCGATATATCCAAAGCCCTGGCTCAGCTTTCTCAAAGGAGAAAGCCCCCAGAGCCTGCCGCTGGCCTCTGCCAGCCTTTTTTTGTCGTTTTCCATCCTCCGGTCCATGGCGCGGGAGAGGCGTTCTTCCCGGCTCTGGAGCCGTGACCGTTTCTCCCCGGTGCGGGCGTCCATGATCCGCTCCAGCCGTTCCTCCTGGTCCGCCAGCCGCTGCCTTTTTTCCCGGATCACATGCTGGGGATGGTAGAGCCGGATCTTCAGTTCATCCTGGCGCAACCTTCCCTTTACCTGATCCAGGAAAAAGCCCATCTCCCGGGAAAGCTTCCGCTTTCTGGCTTCCAGATCCGCCGCAAACCTGGCGTAATCAAAGACAGCCAGCTCTGCCGCTGCCGAAGGCGTAGGGGCTCTTAAGTCCGCCACATAGTCGGCAACGGTCACATCCGTTTCGTGGCCCACTGCAGAGATCACCGGCGTTTCACAGGCAAAAATGGCCCGGGCCACCTCCTCCTCATTGAAGGCCCACAGATCCTCGATGGAGCCGCCGCCCCGGCCTACGATGAGAACGTCCAGTCCCATGGCGTCCAGGGTACGGATCCCATTTACGATGCTCTCCCTGGCTCCCTGTCCCTGTACCAGGGCCGGATAAAGGATCAGCTGCACATAGGGATTCCTCCGCCTGCTGATATTGATGATGTCCCGGATGGCCGCCCCGGTGGGGGCTGTCACGATCCCTACGGACATGGCATATCTGGGGATCGGCCGCTTATACTGGGCTGCAAACATCCCCATCTCCTCCAGCTCCCGCAGAAGCTTTTCAAACCGGACGTACAGGTCGCCCCGGCCTGCCAGCTCGATCTCCGACGCGTAAAGCTGGTATCTTCCGTCCCGCTCGTAAACGTCAACGGTCCCCTTGATCACCACCTGCTGGCCCTCTGCCAGACGAAAGCCCAGCCCCTTTCTCTGGCCTGCGAACATGACGGCTGAAAGGGTCCCTCCCGAATCCTTTAAGGTAAAGTAAATGTGGCCGGAACTGTGATATTTACAGTTGGAAACTTCCCCCTTCACCGAGAGCCGGCGAAGAAGGAAGTCCTGGACAAACATATTTTTGATATACGAATTCACCTGCGTGACTGAATATACTCCCGCCATAGCTGCTCTCCGGCCTTGATTTTATTCGGATCTTTCTTCCACCAGCTTCGCCAGGATCCCGTTGACAAAGGCCGGGGCCCCGTCTCCGCCGAATTTCTTGGCCAGCTCCACAGCCTCGTTGATGGCCACCTTCTCCGGGATCTCCTGATCCTCCTTCATCTCAAAAAGAGCCAGCCGGAGGATCGTAAGCTCAACCCGGCCCATGCGTCTGGTCTTCCAGCCCTCGGCCACCCCGTTGATCTTCTCATCCAGCTCCGGGATCTTTTTCATGATAGCCTCCACCCGGGCCTCCAGGGCCGTTTTATCCGCTCCCTCCAGGTCCACCTGGTGGAGCACCTCGTCCGCTCCGTCCTTTCCTGTAACGTCCTCCACCGGAGCGTCAAAATACCGCTCCAGCTGTTCCTCCTTTTCCTCTGCCGGATAAAAATCCTGGCAGAACAGCATCTTAAAGCAATGTTCCCGAGCTTCCCTTCTGGTCATCGGATTACCTCCATTTATAATCTGAACCGTTTCTTCGATTTCATTTTCTGGTCTTATCTTTCGATTATACATGAATCTGCATAGTTTCACAAGACCTTTATGTATACGGACGCAAAAAACAG
>NZ_JAXXBR010000079.1:0-5078 GCF_037242085.1 Alitiscatomonas sp.
GAGCTTCCTTTCCAACGAATTTTCCCACGATCATGGCATCCGCCGTGTTGTAAAGCTGCTGGAAAAAGGTTCCAAACAGGATGGGGAAGAAGAAGATCAAAAGCTGCTGCCAGATCACGCCTTCCGTGATCCCATTATACTGTACGGTCTCATTTTTCTTTCGCTGCATCAGTTTCACCTATTGTTTAAAAAAAATGTTTTTTTACAAAAGTTCCTTTCTCAGTTCCTCTCCGCTCTTTGAGGATAAGTATGCCGGCGGAAGATCCAGGATCGTCTTACAGCCGGTCATGCCCTCCTGCTTCATACGGTACGCAGCCCTGGCACAGGCCACGATCACGGAAGAGGTGAATTCCGGATTGGAATCCAGCTTCAGGCTATACTCGATCACATGATTATGCTCCAGATCCCAGCCCGTTTTTCCGCTGCGGATCACAAAGCCGCCGTGGGGCAGGCTTCTGTGGTCCCGCTCCATCTCCTCCTGGGAGATAAAGTGTACGGTGGTATCATAATCGGCAAAGTAGTTGGGCATGGTCACGATCTCTTTTTCGATGGCTGCCTTGTCTGCCCCTTCCCCGGCCACCACAAAGCACTCTCTTGTGTGCTTCTGTCTTGTGGTCAGCTCCGGCGTTTCCCCGCTGCGGATGGCCTCCAGGGCGCTCTCCACCGGGATCGTATACTGCCTCGCGTCCTTCACGCCCGCGATACGGCGGATGGCGTCGGAATGGCCCTGGCTCACGCCTCTGCCCCAGAACGTGTAATCCTTTCCGTCCGGGAGCACTGCGTTTCCATACAGACGGTTTAAGGAGAACATCCCTGGATCCCAGCCGGCGGAGATCACCGCTGTGTTTCCGGCCTCTCTTGCGGCCTTATCCACAGCCGCAAAGTGCTCCGGGATCTTTGCGTGAGTATCAAAGCTGTCCACCACGTTAAAATATTTCGCGTATTCCGGGGTCTGCTCCGGAAGATCCGTGGCGCTTCCTCCGCAGAGGATCAGAACGTCCACCTGATCCGCCAGGTCTTTGGCATCCTTCGCCGGATATACGTTCACTCCCTCTGTCAGAATCTTCACGCTTCCGGGATCTCTCCTTGTGAATACTGCTGTTAATTCCATATCGGGATTCTGCTTCAGCGCGCATTCCACACCGCGCCCAAGATTTCCGTATCCCATGATTCCTACTCGAATTGTCATAGATCTCATTCCTCCGTTCTGCGGCCTCCTCCGGCGGCAGCTCCGCCGCAGGTCCGGCTCTGGTTCACAGTCTCCTCAGACCAGAAAAAGCTCCCGGTCTTTTTTCATTTTAGCAATATGGCTTTTCCGTGTCAATGCGTTTCTCTGCGGATAAATAAGAAAGCCACTGCCGCTGTGATAAATTCAGAGACCGTTACCACCAGCCAGATGCCGTTGACACCTAAAATGACCGGAAGGACCATCACCAGTGCTGTATTTAAGACCACTCCCCTGAGAAGCGTGATGGTCAGGGAACGCCTGGGCTGCACCACCGATTGGAAATAGGTGCTGCACATGATGTTCCACTCGCTTACCAGGAAGGCCAGGAAATACAAACGGATGGCCGGGACCGCCATGGAAAGGATCTCCTCTGTGGGCTCCAAAAACAGGTACGCCAGCTGGGTGGGAAAGAAAAATCCCGACGCCGTAAAGATCAAGCCCGCAGCCAGGGCCACCCGGATCCCCAGCCCCAGTCCCTGACGGACCCGGTCTCTCTTTCCGGCTCCGTAGTTGGCCGAAAGAAGGGGCTGCACCGCCTGGGCCATGCCGTTGGAGATGGAGGTCACCACCAGGGCCGTGTTGCTGATGATCCCATAGACCACCACGCCCAGGTCGCCCACATAGGCTAAAAGCTGGCGGTTGAACAGGAACGTTACAAAGCCGTTGGAAACCTCCAGGATAAAGCTTGCCAGTCCGTTCCCAAGGATCTCCAGCACCTTTTTAAGGCTCACATTCCAGAGGGGCTTTAAATGGTTCTCCTTTGAAAAGAAATGGCTGCTTAAGATCAGAACGGTCAGGGTCGTGCCCGTTGCCGTGGCCAGCATGGCTCCGCCCATGCCCCATTTCATGATGAAAATAAATACGTAATCCAGGATCACGTTGGTGACGCCGCCGCTGATGACTCCGGCCATGGCCAACTTCGGCGCTCCGTCATTTCTTACGAAGGCCTGTAAAAACGACGACATGACGCACATGGGCGACGCGGTCACCAGTACCCGCCCGTAGGCCACAGCGTGCTCCCTCATGGCCGGGGTAACCCCAAGAAGCCGTAAAAGCGGGTCAAAAAACACATTGCAGAGGGTCAGGGTCAGGACCGCAAACACCAGGGCCATCAGGAGGCCGGTGGTAAAATACCCCCGGGCCTCCCGCTCATTTCCCTTTCCTCTGGAAAAGCCGAACAGGACGCTGCCGCCGATGCCGCACATCATGCCAAAGCCGAAAAAGGTGCTGTAAAGGGGCAGCAGAATGTTAAGGGCCGCAATTCCCACAGAACCGATGCCGCGGCCGATCATCATGGTATCCGCCAGGATATAGATGGACGTTACCAGGGTGGCGCTGACCGACGGCAGAAGGTAGCTCAGGAATACGCTGCGGACCGGGTCTTCAAGTAAACGGTTCTGTTTCATAACTTCCTCATGCCATATTAAAATTTGTATCCTTATAGCCGGCAATGGTATCCGCCATCTCCCGGCCGTATTCTTTTGCAAAGTCCTCTAAGACTGCGTCGCTGGCCTTTACGCCTTCGTCCCCGAAGATCCCTTCGGAAACCTCTCTCAGGGACCAGAAGGTATGGGCGCAGTGGTACTCGAAGGATCTTACTCCGGGCATATATTTTTCGATCTTCATTTCCGGAGTGAGCCCGGCGTTCCGGACGATCTGGACGCAGTGGTCGTGGGTGTGGAGGGTCTGGGGCACCTCATACCGGATGTCCGGATTAAAGCCCCGGGAAATGGACGCGTCCAGGACACTGCAATAGGCTTTTCCCGCCTCACCGGCTCCCATTTTCTGGAACTGGGCAAACCACGGACATGAATAAATATTCATGATATAATCGGGATCATAGCCGCCGATCTCCACCCGGTTTGCGGCTCCCATGGCCTTGATCTCCTCTGTATTGACCCACTCGCCGTACCGGCAGTAGTTCTCATAGGTCAGGGGCTTTCCGTCCCGGATGGCTCTCTGGGCCATGCGGCGGCCCCTCTGGCTTCCATAATACTGGATCCCATGGATAAAGGCCTCCCGTCCCCGGTCCCCGAACTGCTCCGTAAGACGGATATAGTACCTGGCCGCCAGAAACGCGTGTGTCATCTCATTAAATCCCATAAAAACTCCCCTTTCTGAACCTTTGTCTACGGTTCCCCTAAAATATCGGAAAGCTCTGCAAACTGGGAAAGCGTCAGCGCCTCGCCCCGGACTGACGCCGGAAGGCCCATGCGCGCAATGGCCGCAGCCACCTTTTCCTTGGAAAACGGCAGCTCCGGAGCATTATTTAATCCGTTCTGCAAAGTCTTTCTCCTCTGGTTAAAGGACGCCCGGATCAGCTTAAACATCAGCTTCTCATCCCGGACCGTCACCGGCGGATCCGTGTGCCTTGTGAGCCGGATCACCGCAGAGCCCACATTGGGCCTGGGAATAAAGCAGTTGGGCGGCACGTTGGCCACGATCTCCGGCTTTGCATAATACTGGACCGCCAGAGACAGGGCCCCGTAATCCTTGGAGCCAGGCCCCTCCTTCATCCGGTCGGCCACCTCCTTCTGGACCATGACCGTAATGTTGTCAATGGGCACGCCGCTTTCAAACAGCCCCATGATGATGGGCGTGGTGATATAATACGGAAGATTTGCCACCACCTTAATGGGACGGCCGCCGTTATACCGGTCCGCCAGCTCCCGGATATCCACCTTTAAAATATCCTCGTTGATGATGGTCACGTTGTCCCAGGCCGCCAGGGTCTCCCCCAAAATGGGGATCAGGTTCCGGTCGATCTCCACGGCCACCACCTGCCTGGCATTTTCTGCCAGGTACTGGGTCATGGTGCCGATGCCGGGACCGATCTCCAGCACGCAGTCGTCCTTTGTGACTCCGGCGGCGTTTATGATCTTTTCCAGCACATGGGTATCGATCAGAAAGTTCTGTCCAAATTTTTTCTGGAACATAAATTCATACTTCTGTATGATCTCAATGGTGTTCTTGGGATTTCCCAGATATTCTTTCATATACGATTCTCACTTTTCTTAAAGCCTGTAAAGCCGTCTGGCATTCTCTGCGGTGACGCGGATCACTTCGTCCTTCTCCATGCCCTTAAGCTCTGCCAGGGCCTCTGCCACGTAGGAAAGATACAGAGAGGAATTTCTCTTTCCCCGGTAGGGCACAGGCGTCAGATAGGGGCAGTCCGTCTCCAGGACCAGCCGGTCCATGGGTGCATACTCTGCCACTTCCTTCAGCTTTTTGGCGTTCTTAAAGGTCAGGACGCCGCCGATCCCTAAGAAGTATCCCATGTCCAGATATTCCCGGGCCTGGTCCACGCCGTAGGAAAAGCAGTGGATCACGCCGCCGGTGGTCCCTTTGTGCTCCGCTTTTATAATGTCCATGGTATCCTTTGCCGCGTCCCGGCTGTGGATCACCACAGGAAGCCCCGTGTCCTTTGCGATGGAGAGCTGGCGGACAAACCATTTTTTCTGGATCTCCCGGTCCGGCTCGTCCCAGTAATAATCCAGGCCGATCTCTCCGATGGCCACGATCTTTTCCGATCCGGAGGCCTTCCGGAGCCAGTCCATGTCCTCCTCGGTCAGATCCTTTGTTTCATTGGGATGGATCCCCAGAGCCCCGTAAAAAAAGGGATATTTTTCCGCCATGGCCAGGGTGGTCCGGCAGGACTCCATACTGGCACCAATGTTGCAGACGTTCCCGATCCCGTTCTCTCTAAGGCTCCCGATCAGGCTCTCCCTGTCCTCGTCAAACGCCTCATCGTCGTAATGGGCATGGGTATCAAAAATGTATTCCATAGATCAGCACTCCTATGAAGTAAATGATGAGCAGATGGGCCGGGTAAAACACATAAGGCAGATGT
>NZ_JAXXBR010000019.1:0-5034 GCF_037242085.1 Alitiscatomonas sp.
CTGTATGACAGCCGCCCCCATATCGGGACTGATGTTCTCCGGGAGGTGGTGAAAAATATCCGGAAACGGATCCAGGACGCCGGAGGAGAGGTGCGGTTTGGCTGCCGGGTGGAGCAGGTCCTGATGGAAGACGGAAGGACCGGAGGCGTCCTTCTGGCCGGAGGGGAAAGGATCCAAAGCCGGACGGTGGTGTTGGCTGTGGGCCACAGCGCCAGGGCGCTATTTTCCTCCCTGTGGGAGCAGAAGGTCCTTATGGAGCCCAAGGCCTTTGCCGTGGGCCTAAGGGTCCAGCATCCCCAGAAAATGATCAATCTCTCCCAATACGGCAGGGAGGATGCGGGAGAGCTGGGAGCCGCTCCCTATAAGGTGACGGCCAGCACAAAAAGCGGCCGCGGGGTCTATTCCTTCTGTATGTGTCCCGGCGGCTATGTGGTCAATGCCTCATCGGAAAAGGGAAGACTGGCCGTCAACGGTATGAGCAACTTCCGGCGGGACGGAGAGAACGCCAACAGCGCCATCATCGTTTCTGTGACTCCTGGGGACTTCCCGGTTCCCGGCGCCCTGGGCGGAGTGGAGTTCCAGCGGAGGCTGGAGGAAAAGGCGTTTTTACTGGGGAATGGAAGGATCCCGTTGCAGCTTTATGGAGACTTTAAGGAGGACCGGAGATCGGAGGCCCTGGGAGACGTGGCGCCCCAGTTCTGCGGCGGCTATGCCCTTTCCAATCTCCGGGAACTGATGCCGGAGGCGCTCAATACAGCATTTATAGAGGGAATGGAGCAGTTCGGAAAAAAGATCCGGGGCTTTGACCGGTCCGATGCGCTTCTTGCGGGGATCGAAAGCCGCACCTCCTCGCCCTTAAAGATCATAAGGGACGAGAACCTGGAGAGCAGCGTCAAGGGGCTTTACCCCTGCGGAGAAGGGGCCGGGTACGCCGGAGGGATCACGTCGGCAGCCATGGACGGCCTTAAGGTGGCAGAAGAGATCATCCGCCGGTACTGCCCGGCATAAGCAGGAAAAGGATATGAGGCTGGTTACAGAAAATCCTGGGATTGGAGAGATGAAACATGAAAAAGACAGCAAGAGAAGAACTGAAAAATAAAAAGAGGATCGTCATAAAGATCGGCTCCTCCTCCCTGACCCATCCAGAGACCGGGGACGTGAACCTTGTTAAGATCGAGCGGCTGATCCGGGTCATCAGCGACCTGAGGGGCATGGGAAAAGAGGTGGTCCTGGTGTCCTCGGGAGCCATTGCAGCGGGCCGTCAGGCCCTGGGCTGCCAGAAGCCGCAGACGGTGGCGGAAAAGCAGGCCTATGCGGCTGTGGGCCAGGCCAGGCTCATGATGGTATACCAGAAGATCTTTTCTGAGTATAACCAGACGGCGGCCCAGGTCCTTATGACAAAGAATACCATCGTGGACAATACCTCCAGGGAAAACGCCAGGAATACCTTCGACCAGCTTTTAAAGCTGGGAACTGTGCCGGTGGTCAATGAAAACGACACGGTTTCCACTTATGAGATCAAATTTGGCGATAATGACCGGCTTTCTGCCATTGTTTCTGCCCTCATCGGCGCAGATCTTCTGGTCCTTCTTTCAGATATCGACGGCCTTTATTCCGATGATCCGAAGATGAATCCAGATGCGGAATTCATCAGCCAGGTGGACGAGCTTTCCGACGCGCTCATGTCCATGGGAAAATCCACGTCCGGAAGTGATGTGGGCACCGGCGGCATGGCGGCAAAGCTCTACGCGGCAAAGATCGCCGCCGGCAGCGGCACAGACATGGTCATCGCCAACGGAGATGATGTGGGAGTGATCTGGGATATCCTGGAGGGAAGGGAAGTGGGGACCCTGTTCACGGCCCACAGGAGTCCGGATTTCACGCTCCTTGATTATATCGAGAGCGTACACCCATAACACCAGAACAGAGCCCGCAGGCGGGACCGGATCACAGGAAGGACCGCCCCGGGACGGATTCAATCATAGAAGGAGAAAAACAGCATGGATGCAGAAAAGATCGACAGAATCAATGCCCTTTACCATAAATCCCAGTCTGTGGGACTGACAGAGGAAGAAAAGAACGAGCAGGCAGCCCTCAGAAAGGAATACATCGAGGCAGTCCGGAGGAATTTAAGGGGAAGCTTAAATAATATCTCCATCAAGGAAAAGGACGGGACCATCACAGATCTTGGAAAGAAGTATGGAAATGTGGGACACACAGAAAGCTGATCTGAGAAAACAGATGCGCGGCCTTTTAAAGGCCGTATCTGCGGAGGAAAAGACGGCCTGGGACCGGGAGGTCTGCCGCCGTGTCCTTTCCCGGCCGGAGATCTCCGGGGCGGACCGGATCCTTGGCTATATGGCCCTTTCCTGGGAAACAGGGACCCGGAAGCTTCTGGAGAAACTTTTAAGAGAGGGAAAGCGGGTAGCCCTGCCCAGAGTCGTCATGGATGGGAAGAACAGCCAGGAAAAAGGCCCGTGGATGGTTTTTTTTGAGATCCGGTCCATGGACGATCTGGAAGAAGGTGCCTTCCATATTCTGGAGCCTGGCGGGCATTGTCCGAAGGCAGACTGGAGGACAGCGCCTGTGCTGGTGCCGGGCATGGCCTTTACGCCGGACGGAAGGCGGCTGGGAAAGGGAGGCGGCTATTATGACTGCTTCCTGGAACGGGAGCCGGACCATGAGACCCTGGCCCTTGCCTATGGCTTCCAGATGGTGGAAACGCTTCCGGGCGAAGAGCACGACCGGCCGGTGGATATGGTCATAACGCCGGAGCAGATCTTTTTTTCCGGACGTCACAGAGGGAAATAACGGACAGCAGGGAAAGCGAGGAAGAAACGATGGACTTAAAAGAGATCGGACAGAGAGCAAAGGACGCTTCATACATACTTGGGACCATGGACTCCCAGAGAAAGAACGAAGGCCTCCGGGCTGCGGCCTCAGAGCTTTCAGGACGCCGGGAGGAGATCTTAAGGGCCAATGAAGAGGATCTACGTCTTGCCAGGGAAAAGGGCATGGCCCAGGGGCTTTTGGACCGGCTGCTGCTCACCCCGGAGCGCATCGAAGGGATCGTTACGGGCATGGCCCAGGTCATAGATCTGGAGGATCCCATCGGCCAGGTCCTTTCTATGAAAAAACGGCCCAACGGCCTTCTCATCGGCCAGAAGAGGGTGCCTCTGGGCGTTGTGGGGATCATTTACGAGGCCAGGCCCAATGTGACGGCCGACGCCTTTGCCCTGTGTTTTAAGACAGGGAACGCCGTGATCTTAAGGGGAGGCAGCGACGCCATAAATTCCAACCGTGCCATGGTCTCCTGTATCCGGGACGGACTGAAAAAATGCGGGATCCCCGAGGACTCTGTCCAGCTCATCACCGATACCAGCCGGGAGACGGCCACAGGATTCATGCGCCTCAACGGATACCTGGATGTGCTGATCCCCAGAGGAGGAGCGGGGCTGATCCGGAGCGTGGTGGAAAACAGCACAGTGCCTGTGATCGAGACAGGAACGGGAAACTGCCATGTATATGTGGATGAGTCCGCAGACCTGGACATGGCCCTGGATATTGTGTTCAATGCTAAGACCCAGCGCATCGGCGTCTGCAACGCCTGTGAATCCCTGCTGGTCCACAGGGACGCGGCAGAACGCTTCCTCCCGCGTTTAAAGGAGAAGCTGGAGGAAAAACAGGTGGAGATCCGGGGAGACGAGGCCTCCCGGGCCGTGGTCCCGGAATTTGCGGCGGCTTCGCAGGAGGACTGGGGAAAGGAATACCTGGATTATATCCTTTCCTGTAAGATCGTGGATTCTGTGGATGAGGCCATCCGCCATATCAACCGCTACAACACCGGCCATTCGGAGACCATAGTGACAGAGAGCTATGAAAACGCCCAGAGGTTCCTGGACCAGGTGGATGCGGCGGCGGTCTATGTGAACGCCTCCACCAGGTTCACCGACGGCTTTGAGTTCGGCTTTGGGGCAGAGATCGGCATCAGCACCCAGAAGCTTCATGCCAGAGGACCCATGGGACTTCTGGCCCTGACCTCCACCAAATATATCATTTACGGAAACGGACAGATCCGGAAATAGCCGGGACGGGATTTTTCTGTTTGCTTTTGCATGTACATTGATATATAATATGGGAACGTCCGGCTTTTGTTTTTATATGGAGCAGAAAGCCGGACGCCGCCCTACGGCCCTTATGCAGACCTTCAGCTGTCAGAACATGTGAGGAAACAGGATTCTGAAATGCTATTGTAAGACAGGATACAAGGGAGGATTATGGAAAGAAACATAAGTGTTATCAAAGATGTAAAAGGGAATCAGATCGTTATTGTGAATGACATTCGATTTAAAGGAAAACGAAATATAGATTGGGATGAAGTTGAGCAGTATTTAAAACAATATGTTGGTGAATTCATAGAGATTGCAGGAAGTAAAGAAATTATCTATATTGGCAGTGATTTGCCTGATGAATATTCCGGTTCAAATTATACTGCAAAATTAAAAGGAGCATTGGCAAAGGCGAAAGCAAATGCCGCGCAGGGAATTCCAGAGATGATAGAAATTGCGGAGAATAGACGCTTTCAGGAAAATCTGGAAAGGAAATATAATAAAAATGCGAAATACGGCTGGTATCGATATGATTCCAGATTTGCAATTCCGATTTTTGATGAAAATAATGATGTTTTGCGGTATAATGTATTTCATGCAGAGCTGGTCATAAGACATTCTGAAAATAGAAAATTGTATTTATATGATATTATAAACATAAAAAAAGAAACGAGCACCCCGCTTGAGCCATAAAGCTGTACGGTAAAAAACCCGCTTCTTTTTATGTATTGTATGCTAGAAAGGGAAAAAAGTCAAGAGAAATGTATAACGAAATTCACCTAAATAAAATTGATATAGCCGGAGGGCCTCCCGCAGAGGAGCCTGCCCGCCAGTATTATTTTATGGCAAAATGCCAGGACTGGGTCCGGGAATTTGAACAGAAAAAGGGACGCCGCCCCACAGCCTTCATACAGACCTTCGGCTG
>NZ_JAXXBR010000018.1:0-5009 GCF_037242085.1 Alitiscatomonas sp.
ATACATTATATAGTTTTTGCTATACCCCATAAGAGACATAATACCTTTTCCGGAAAAAGGCCAGCGATTCCCCGCTGGCCTTTTTTCTGTCCGGAAGCAGGGAAAGGCCAGGCATGAAAAATAGTCCGTGCAATTCCCGGGGAAATCCTGTATAATAATAAACAGAAGAAAAATAAGACAACATCAGGAGACAGAGAGGAGAAGCTGTTTTTATGGAAAAAGCGGCTCTGTTTTGCGATGAGACTGCGGAATACCGGTGTCCGGAGGAACCAGATCCCGGCGACCTTGTGACTCTGCGGTTTCGGACAGCGAAAAATAACGCGGATCATGTTTCTATGATCATATGTGGAAGCGGCCAGCGGATCGAGCTTTATAAGGCAGAGAGCCGGGGGCGGTTCGATTTTTATGAGACTGTGATCTCGGTGGGAAAAACGGCCCTCCGTTTTTATTTTGAGATAAAAAAAGGCAGAGAGACCTGTCTTTACAATCGGCTGGGAGTAACGAAGGATATACAGAGACAGCAGATGTTTGCCATTACTCCTGGCTTTCATGTGCCGGACTGGGCCAAGGGTGCTCTCATGTACCAGATCTTCATTGACCGGTTCTGCAACGGCGATCCGGATAATGATGTGGTTTCGGATGAGTATATTTACATTGGCTTCCCGGTGATGAAGATCGACGACTGGAGAGAGGATCTGTCGGTGCTGGATGTGGACCGGTTTTACGGCGGTGACCTCCAGGGGATCTGGGACAAGCTGGATTACCTCCAGGACATGAAGGTGGAGGTGCTGTATCTGAATCCGATCTTCGTGTCGCCCTCCAACCACAAATATGACACCCAGGACTATGAGCATGTGGATCCCCATTATGGGGTGATCGTAAAGGAGGCCGAGGGCCTGGCCGACGAGTATGACAGCGACAACGGCCACTCGGAAAAATATGCGGTCCGGACCACGGATATGGAAAATCTGGAGGCCAGCGATGCGTTTTTTGCCCGGTTCATGGAGGAGGTCCATAAACGGGGCATGCGGGTGATCCTGGACGGCGTGTTTAACCACTGCGGCTCCTTTAATAAATGGCTGGACCGGGAGAAGATCTATGCAGGACGGGCCGGATACGCGCCGGGAGCCTATCTGGATCCGGAAAGCCCCTACCGGGATTTTTTCAAGTTCTCCAATGAGAATGGCTGGCCTGACAATGGCTCCTATGAGGGCTGGTGGGACCATAATACCCTTCCAAAGCTTAATTATGAGGGCTCGGAGGTGTTATATCAATATGTTCTGGATATTGCGAAGAAGTGGCTGTCGCCGCCATATAACATCGACGGCTGGCGGCTGGACGTAGCGGCAGATCTGGGACACTCACCGGAAATGAACCATCAGTTCTGGCGGGATTTCCGGAAGGTGGTGAAGGAGACCAATCCGGACGCCCTGATCCTGGCGGAGCATTATGGGGACGGCTCTTCCTGGCTGGGCGGCGACCAGTGGGATACGATCATGAATTATGACGCTTTTATGGAGCCTCTTTCCTGGTTTCTGACGGGGCTTGAAAAGCACAGTGACCGGGCAGACGGCCACCTGTACCAGAACAGTCAGGCGTTTATGTGTACCATGCTTTACAATATGAGCTGGATGCAGACGCCGTCCATGATGGCGGCCATGAACGAGCTCTCCAATCACGATCACTCCCGTTTCCTTACCAGGACCAACCGACAGGTGGGGCGGCTGGATTACCGGGGGAAGGCGGCGGCCTCAGAGGGGATCAATCTCGGGATCTTCCGGGCGGCGGTGGTGGTCCAGATGACCTGGCCTGGGGCGCCGACGATCTATTACGGCGATGAGGCCGGTGTCTGCGGATGGACGGATCCGGACAGCCGGCGGACATACCCCTGGGGCCAGGAGGATCTGGAGCTGATGGAATTCCACCGGTATCTGGCGGGGATCCGAAACTGGAACCGGGCCTTCCGGACGGGCTCCTTTAAGCCGCTGCTGGCAGAGAATGGCATGATCGCCTACGGCAGATTCCAGGAAAATGAGCGGGGCGTGGTGCTGGTCAACAGTGAGAGCTTTACCCAGAGGGCTCAGATCCCTGTATGGGAGGCAGAGGTGACCGGAGATTCCATGGACCGGATCATGGAATCCAGCGTGGAGCGGTACAATGTGGGACGTCTCCCGTACCCGGTCAGGGACGGGATCCTGACCGTTGAGATCGGTCCCTTCTGTGCCATGATCTTTGAGGAAAAAGTGCTTGATTTTTAATTGATTTTGTGATATCATTTTGACTTGTCAGAATGATATGGGCGGGTTCCCGAGTGGCCAAAGGGGACAGACTGTAAATCTGCTGCAACTTGCTTCGGTGGTTCGAATCCACCTCCGCCCAGTAGAATTTGGAAATTTTGAATTGATTCGGATTTTCAGATTTATATGCCCAGATAGCTCAGTTGGTAGAGCAGAGGACTGAAAATCCTCGTGTCGCTGGTTCGATTCCGGCTCTGGGCATTAAAAACAGAAGGTCTAAGAAAGCCGCTCTGGCATCCCAGACCTCTCATATTTCTCTGCGGGTGTAGTTCAATGGTAGAACACCAGCCTTCCAAGCTGGATACGTGGGTTCGATTCCCATCACCCGCTCTTTTTATTGCTGCGGAAGCCATGATTTTCAGAGGGCTTCCGCTTTTTATATTCTGGAAAGGAGCGCTTCACGACAGAAGGCCGCTCTGTGGGGCTGCTGCGGCGGCCAGAAGAAGGATGGCCAGAAAGAGCACGTTCATGGCTGTAAAGTGCGCCAGGTATTTTCCCTTGAGACCAGGAAAATCCCTGGCTACATATTTGTAGGAGATCAGGCTGGCCATGGACGCGATCAGTGTTCCCAGGCCTCCCAGATTTGTGCCGATGAGGAGGGAGGCGCCCTGATCGGTGAAGCCGGACAGCAGGAGAGCCGCCGGGACATTGCTGATGACCTGGCTGACCGCCACGGAGCAGAGAAGCTCATGGCCGATGACCAGCTGCTGGAACAGGCTGCTGAGCCAGGGGATCTGTTTCATGTTCCCGATGAAAATGAAAAATCCCGCAAAGGTGATCAGAAGAGAGTAATCCACCTTTGAAAATACGGTGCGGTCTGCGAAGAGGCCGATGCAGACGACCGCCATCAGAAGGAGCGGGATGGGGATCCATTTTCCTACGGCTCCCAGACAGAGAAGAAACATGAGCAGATAGGAAAGAAGGCTTTTGCGGCAGAATGGCGCTGCTCCCGAAACGGTCTGCATTTCGGACAGGCTGAAAGAAAGCGGCTGGTTTTTTCCGCGCAGGAGCGCCAGGAGGATGAGCAGCAGGGACAGGAGGGCAAAGGGCAGCATGGTCTGGAGAAAGCTGCCCATTCCCATCTGGTAGTGGGAATAGAGGTAGAGGTTCTGCGGGTTTCCGATGGGCGTGGCCATGCTCCCCAGGTTGGCGGCAATGGTCTGCAGAACGACCACAGGGATCAGCCTGTCCTCGCGGCGGATCATTTTCAGCAGCTCAATGGCGAAGGGGACAAAGGTGATCAGCGCCACGTCATTGGTGATGAACATGCTGGAGAAAAAACACAGGAGGACCAGGAGCATTTCCAGCTGCCGGAGACTGTGTATGCGCATTAGAAGGCTTTCTCCCATCTGGTGGAAAAATCCCATGGCCTGGAGTCCCGCCATGGTGGCCATGAGACAGAATAAAAGCCCCAGGGTGTGAAGGTCCAGGTAACTGATATAGCGGATGCTGGGCGGAACGGCCGCCATAGACAGGATGGCCAGCGTCCAGGCCGCAGTAAGCACCGCGTCCTTTTTTAAAAATGACAAAATTCGTTTCATGATGATCCCTCGATTCCTTTGATTGGGTTCCGGGAGGAAGCCCTTCCGGTCCTAGAGTAACACAGGAGGGAGGGGAGCGCAAGAGAACTTTTGGGCAGTGTTTACAGGGGGTGTCGGGAATAGAGTCAGTTAATAGAATTATTCTGAAAATTTAAATTATATACCGAGAAAAATTTGCCGAAAATAGGATGAGAAGAAAATTTGACATTTCATTTTAAGTGTGCTATACTAATTATCGTAAAAATAAATAAAAAAGAACCGTCTTACATATTAAGAAGGGCTTTTGGTATTTCACCATCAGGTGCTGTATGAAAAGCCCTTCTTTTTATTTGCGCGTGGAATGCGCGCAGAGAAAGGCGGGAAAATCCGGGGCCCTGGAAGGGTAGGTAAGGCAGAAATCTGCGGACGAGCCGCAGGTGCAGCAAAATCAATATCAAACAGGAGGAAGGAAACATGAATACCATTAACGTAACAAAAAGGGATCTTACAGTGAAGGCAAAGAAGCTCAGAAGGAATGGATACGTTCCGGGAAGCGTTTTCGGCGGTATGTTAAAGGAGCCGGTGGCTCTTCAGATCGAAGAGTCTGTGGCCAGACAGCTGGTTCGGGAGCTTCGTGAGGGCAGCCGTCTGAAACTGAATCTGGATGGAACAGTGATCCCTGTACAGATAAAAGAAAAATCTCTGGACAACTTAAAGCATGAGATCCTGGAGATCAGCTTCCAGGCTCTGGCGGCAGACCAGGCGGTCAACAGCGTGATCGATATTGTGCTGGTGAACGCGGATAAGGTGACGGCGGTCCTGGAGAAGCTGAATATGAAGATTCCGTACTCGGCTCTTCCGGCAGATATGATCGATACGCTGGAAATCGACGTGGACGGTATGCCTGTGGGAACCATTGTGACCGTAGGGGATATTCCGGAGTTAAAGAGTGAGAAGCTGGCGCTTCAGGTCAACAGCGATGAGATCGTATTCCGGATCACCGACGGAAAACGCGGAGGAGGAGCTGCTTCTGAGGCAGAGGAGGCTCCGGCGGCAGAATAATTGCCTGGCTGGTGCTTGGGAATACGGGGGCAGTCCCCTGGCCAGAGGCGGAAGCCGTCTGGAAACTGAATAAGATAAAAGGGCAGCACCCGGCAGACTGGAAATCTGGTCTGCCGGGCGGCTTTTTTTG
>NZ_JAXXBR010000017.1:0-4930 GCF_037242085.1 Alitiscatomonas sp.
TATGAGGCCGCCGGTTATATCGCTCCCCTCATGTATTTCATCGGAGTGGCGGCCGTACTGGTGTCTGCCATCATCTTAAAAAAGACGAAACCGTTTTCCGGAGAGGCGGCTCCCTTTGTTATGGAGCTTCCGGCATACCATATCCCGTCTGCTAAGACGGTGCTCATGCACACCTGGGAAAGACTCTGGGGCTTTATTAAAAAGGCAGGCACCATCCTGTTCCTGGCCTGCATCGTTATGTGGGTGCTTTCCACCTTTGGCTTTGAGAACGGAGGCTTCGGAGCCGTGGAAGATGTATCCAACAGCCTTATGGCCCTTCTGGGCGGCGCCATCGCCTGGATCTTCGCGCCGCTGGGCTTTGGCTCCTGGCAGCCGGTGGCGGCTTCCATTTCCGGATTTTCCGCCAAAGAGGCCATTGTGACCACCATGGGTGTCCTGGCCAACGTGGATGAGTCCATGGTGGAGGAGACTGCAGTGGTGGGAGCAGCCATCCAGAGCTGGTTCCCCAATGTGGCGGCAGCATTTTCCTTCCTTGTGTTCAACCTTCTGGATTCTCCGTGCCTTGCCGCCATTGCGACCATGGCCCAGCAGATGCAGTCCAGAAAGTGGTTCTGGTTTGCAGTCCTTTATCAGAATGTATTTGCTTATGGGGTAAGTCTCTGCGTATACCAGTTGGGTTCCGTGATACTGGGAGCACCGGTGGGGCTGGGAACAGCCGCCGCCGCGCTGATACTGCTTTTCCTTCTGTATATGCTGTTCCGCAGGGATCCGTATAAGAATATGAAAAAGGCTGTACGCCGTTCGGTGACAGCGTAAATGACCGGAGAACCGCGTTTCCTTAACGGGAGACGCGGTTCTTTTTGCGCGTTTCGCCATTGTTTTTGCGGGCGGGTCTTGTGGATTCCTGCGATCAATAGTATAATAGAACACAAATCCTTAAAAATACTCAGAAAAAACTCAGAATAGGACAGAATGCATATGAAGATTATTATTGTTGGCTGCGGAAAAGTCGGCACCAGCCTGGCAGAACGTCTCAGTGTGGAGGATCATGATCTGGTGATGGTGGACCTGTCGGAGCAGAAGGTGGAAGAGGTCTCCAACCGGTACGACGCCATGGGAATTGTGGGAAACGGAGCCAGTTTTAATGTACAGCAGGAGGCGGGTGTGGATACAGCCGACCTTTTTATTGCGGTGACGGGCGAGGACGAGCTGAACCTGCTCTGCTGCCTGATGGCTAAAAAGAACGCCAAATGCCATACCATCGCCCGTGTGAGGAATCCTCTCTATAATAAAGAGATCCGGTTCATAAGGGAGCAGCTGGGGATCTCCATGATCATCAACCCGGAGCTGACCACGGCCAGAGAGATCTTAAAGGTCCTAAAGTTCCCGTCAGCCATTAAGATCGATACCTTTGCCAAGGGCCGCGTGGAGCTTTTGCACTTCCGCATAAAGCCGGAAATGGGCTTTGACGGAAAGACCATTATGGAGCTCATGGGCCGGTTAAAGACCGATGTACTGATCTGCGCTGTGGAGCGGGATTCGGAGGTGGTGATCCCCAACGGAAGCTTTGTGCTCCAGGACAATGATATCCTGTCCATCGCAGGCTCCCTGGAGCAGACGGCGGAGTTCTTTGAAAAGATCGGCGTGCGTTCGAAAAAGGTACGCAATTCCCTGATCATCGGCGGCGGGACCATTGCCCACTACCTGGCCCTGGATCTGCTAAAGATCGGCTTCCGCGTGCGGATCATCGAGCAGAGGAAGGAACGCTGCGAGTATTTAAGCGAGATGCTTCCGGGAGCCGATATCATAAACGGCGACGGCAGCGACAAGAACCTTCTCCTGGAGGAGGGACTTACCTATGCCGATTCCATGGTAGCCCTCACCGGTCTGGACGAGGAGAATATTTTCCTGGCCCTGTTTGCCAAGAAGCACTCCAATGCCAAGCTGGTGGCCAAGGTCAATAAGATCGCTTTTAATGACGTGATCGACAGCTTTGCCATCGACAGCGTGGTATATCCCAAATATCTCACGGCCGATTATATCTTACAGTATGTGCGGGCCTGCCAGAATACCATCGGCAGCAACGTGGAAACGCTGTACAATATCCTGGACGGCCGGGCCGAGGCCCTGGAGTTTTCCATCCGTGAGGCTTCGGCTGTGACAGATGTGCCTCTGATGGATCTGGATCTGAAGGATAATCTTCTGATCTGCTGCATCAACCGGAATGGAACGATCCTTACGCCCCGCGGACAGAATAAGATCCAGGTGGGAGATACGGTGATCGTGGTGACCACTAACCGGGGTCTCCAGGATATCCGGGATATACTGAAGTAGCAAAGGAGAAGCTCCATGAATTATTCCATGATATTTTTCATCATTGGCTGGGTCTTTATCATAGAGGCGGCTCTTATGGCTCCCTCTGCCCTGGTGGCAGTGCTGTATTCGGAACGCAGCATCTGGGCGTTTGCAGCCGCCATCGGGCTCTGCCTGCTTCTGGGTGTGCCTCTGGTGCGGAAGCAGCCGGCCAATAAGGTGTTTTATGCAAAGGAAGGCTGCGTGACAGTGGCCCTAAGCTGGATCGTTATGAGCCTTATGGGGGCACTGCCCTTTGTGTTTTCTGGCGTGATCCCCAGTATCGTAGACGCCATGTTTGAGACTGTATCTGGCTTTACAACCACGGGAGCCAGTATCTTAAAGGATGTGGAAGTCCTGCCCAGGTGCATGCTGTTCTGGAGGAGCTTTACCCACTGGATCGGCGGCATGGGCGTTCTGGTATTCCTGTTATGCCTCCTGCCCATGTCCGGCGGCGGTTATTCCATGAACCTGATGAAGGCGGAGAGTCCGGGACCATCGGTCAGCAAGCTGGTCCCCAAGGTGCGGTCCACAGCCAAGCTCCTGTACGGCCTTTATGTGGCCCTGTCTCTTCTGGAGCTGGCGCTGCTGCTGTTGGGGAGCATGCCGCTGTTTGACGCTTTGTGTACCACCTTCGGTACGGCAGGAACCGGAGGCTTCGGAATAAAAAACAGCAGCATCGGCGAATATTCCGCTTATATACAGTCCATTGTGACGATCTTTATGATCCTGTTCGGCATAAACTTTAATGTATATTTTCTTCTTTATATGAGGAAGCCCAAAGAGGCGCTCCGCTGTGAGGAGGCCGGCTGGTACCTGGCAATTATTGCCGTTTCGACGCTGATCATCACGGTGTTTATACGGAATTCCTTCCCTGACCTGGTCACAGCCTTCCGTCATGCGGCCTTCCAGGTGGGCTCCATCATAACCACTACGGGATTTTCTACGGTGGACTTTAACGTGTGGCCGGCAGTGCCCCGGGCCATCCTGGTGCTCCTTATGTTCATCGGAGCCTGTGCGGGAAGCACCGGCGGCGGCATCAAGGTCTCCAGGATCGTGCTCCTGTTCCGTACCATGACCAGAGAGATCGGGCAGATCATCCATCCTCATATGGTGAAGAAGCTGAAATTTGAAGGTCGGGTCGTGGGCCAGGAGGTGCTAAGGAGCGTAAACGCCTTTATGGTGGCGTATGTGCTGATATTCGCAGTCTCCACGCTGTTTGTATGTCTGGACGGCTTTGACCTGGTGACCAGCTTTACGGCAGTGGCAGCCACCCTCAACAACATCGGCCCCGGATTGGAGATGGTGGGACCCATCGGCAATTTCTCCTGCTTTTCCGATCTGTCCAAGATCGTTCTGATCTTTGACATGCTGGCAGGGCGTCTGGAGATATTCCCTCTGCTGGTGTTATTCTTCCGGGATACCTGGAAGAAGTTCTAAAGCCTTAGGCAGAAGGGCTTTGCCCGGGCTTGGGGAGGATCCCCGGCAGGCGGACCACGTTCTATAAAAATATAACGGCCGCGGCAGTGCTTTTACATTGCCGCGGCTGTTTTTATGGATCTTTTATAACTTTAGCTGTCTCAGGCTTCCCACCGGCCGGACGCACCGCAGGGCAGTACGAGGCCTGTGGAGGACACCGGAAGGCCGATCTCGTCGGAACGCACCGTACCGCCGAACCGTGGCTTTACGGTACAGCCCAGCATATAGGTGAGCACGGCGGGAGCCAGGCCGGTGGTGTAGGAGTTAATGAGGAAAAACAGGGGTTTTTCCGATAAGAGTCCGGCGCAGAGCTTTACCAGGGGGAAGATGGCATCCTCGATCTTCCAGATCTCCCCCTTGGGACCACGGCCGTAGGAGGGCGGGTCCATGATGATGGCGTCGTAATGGTTGCCCCGGCGGAGCTCCCGCTCCACGAATTTCACGCAGTCATCCACGATCCAGCGGATGGGAGCGCTTTCCAGGTTACTGGATCTGGCGTTTTCTTTGGCCCAGGCCACCATTCCCTTGGAGGCGTCCACGTGAGTCACAGAGGCCCCGGCCTTTGCGGCCGCCAGGGTGGCTCCTCCCGTATAGGCAAAGAGGTTTAAGACCTTCACAGGCCGGCCGGCATTTTTTATTTTTTCTCCGAACCAGTCCCAGTTGGCGGCCTGCTCCGGGAAGAGTCCCGTGTGCTTGAAGCTGAAGGGCTTCAGCTGGAAGGTCAGTTCCTTATAGTTTATGCTCCACTGCTCCGGAAGATGGAAAAACTCCCATTCACCGCCGCCCTTGGAGCTGCGGTGATAGTGACCGTTGAGCTTTTTCCACTGGGGAGCCGTTTTTTCTGTATCCCAGATCACCTGGGGATCCGGACGCAAAAGGATGTATTTTCCCCAGCGCTCCAGCTTTTCCCCCTTTGAACAGTCGATGACTTCATAATCCTTCCATCCGTCTGCAATCCACATATATGATACCGTCGCTTTCTATGATTATCGTTTGGTTTCTGTGGATATTATACGTGATTCGGGGGAACGTGTCAAATACCATATGGGATTGCGGCAGTTTTGCGGCATTTGCCGGGAGTATGTAAGAGAATTGAAAG
>NZ_JAXXBR010000072.1:0-41192 GCF_037242085.1 Alitiscatomonas sp.
AATACGCCCAGTATAACACAGATTCTTCCCGTTGTAAATTTGTAACGGCGGCCCGCAGCGTACAGGACAACGGCCCCGATGGCTTTGGTCCCCCAGACCGGGAGCGGCCGAATTTCCGGTTGTGTTTCTCTCCTTCCACTATTATACTAGGATCATAAGAAAAACATACGGGAGGTGCCCATGAACGCCATCACCATCGCCCATTTAAGCGATATCCACCATAACCCCGACGAAAACAGCCAGATATCCACATTGCTGCGGGAAAAGGGCCTGCTTGTGGAAAAACTCCTGGGCCAGTGCCTGGAGACCCTGAAGCAGAGAAAGCCGGACATTGTCCTGATCACCGGAGATATGACCCATGAAGGAACGTCCAGCCATTACCGGTATCTCCGTGACGCCCTTTCCTCCACTCTTCCAGGTACTCCGGTGCTCTGCGCCATGGGAAACCATGATGTAAGGGGCGCGTTCCGTGAAGGCTTTCTTGGGCTCGCCCCTTCAGGCGGGCCATACTATGCCTCCGCATCCGTCAAGGGCTGGCTTTTTGTCTCCCTGGACAGTGCCTTTGAAAAGGGGCTGGAAGGGGTACTGACCAAAGAAGCCATGGATTTTCTGGAAAATTCCATGGAAGCGGCGGGAAAAAGCGGGCCTGGATCGTCTGACGGGCCGGAAACCATTCTTTTAATGCACCACCCCATCCTGAAAGCCGCCGGACCCATGGGGCTTACGGCAGATCCCCGTCTCCTCCGGCTGCTGGAAAGCGGCCGCATCGCCGCCATGTTCAACGGCCACGTCCATGGCAGCTATACGGGGACCGTCTGCGGCGTTCCCCAGTTCACGGCTGACTCCTTAAAGACCGGCTGCGATTACTGCGGCCATTTCCTGGCCTATAACGACCGGGCCGGCTACCAGCTTGTGACCTTCCAGGAAAACGGAGACTGGAACGTGGAACGTTTCCTTCTTCATCCGAAAATTGAAACATTTTTTCAAAAAAACCTGTATACATAAAATGGTTAAACATTCATTATTTCAAACACGGAGGTATCATGTATGAAACACTTTACCGGACTTGCCCACATCGCCCTGTTCACCAAAGACCTGAAGACCTCGACAGCGTTTTATGAAGCCCTGGGCGGCGTTGTCACCGACCATGCAGACGTGGAAAAACCGACCGGCACCAACCACATTGTCATGGTGCAGATGCCCGGCTTTTTTCTGGAGATCATCGAGCCCCACGACGGCAGCCCTGTGACCGCCGAAGGAGGCCTGTTCCCCCATATTGCCATTGAGGTGGACGACATTGACGCGGCCTTTGCCGATGTAAAGGCTGCCGGAGTTTCCTCCTTCCGCACGGAAGAACCCATGACCATGCCCATTTTCGGCGGGATCCGGAATCTGTTCTTTAAGGGACCCGACGGCGAACTGATCGAATTATTACAGCATTTATAATTTTCAAGACTATATAAGAAAAAAGCCCGCTTTCGGGCTTCTCCGCCTGCGGCGGACCGCTTCTGCGGACAGATTTCCTTCCGCCCCATGGCGATCCCTGCGGAGCGTTTTTCTTTCATAGAACGAATTTTCCGATTGCATGAAAAGATCCCCTGCCGGACGGCTGATGGCCGCTGGCAGAGGATCTTTTTTTACTGGAACAACTGTCCTGTCACTTCCAAAGGGATCGTGAAGCTTACAGCTCCCATATATCCAGGAGCCACGTCATACTCGTCAAAGTAGATCACCAGCTCCCCGCTGTCGCTGAAGGAATAGCTTTCTTCTCCGGTGAGGCCTGCAAAGTCCATTTCCGGAATATCCGAATCGATGAAGTATGCGATATTTTCATCCTCCTTCATCTGGGCCCGCATCTGCTCCTTGATGTTTTCGCTGATCTTCGTGAGCATTTCTCCGCTTCCTCCGGTCAGATCCGTAAGGCTCACGGTATTTCCGGTTGTCTTATCAATGGTGAACACCTTCACATACTGGGTCCCGCTGGCCATGACCAGAGTTGTATTGATCCGGATGCTCACGTACCGGTCGTTCTGGGACACGATATCATAGCTGGATTCCATGGAATAATGGCCTTCTCCGCCGGATGATTCCAGATCCTTCTCATACTGGGCGATCAGAGACTCTGCATACTCCTCGATCTCCTGATTGGCCGCGATCTCGGTCCCGTTTTCACTGTCGATCTTGGGAATGTCGATCTTACTGTTAAAATTCCCCTGCTCATCTTCAAAGGTCCGGAAGGTCATCACCTTTGCCAGAGTGCCGATGATCGGCAGCTTTTCCATGGCATTGGCCGTTACCGGACTGATATTTGCCAGGGCGCCTACGGTCACCAGAACAGCGGCGGCCGCAACAGCAGTCCTCTTCATCCATACATGATTTTTCATATTTTTTCTTCCTTTCCTGTCCTCCAGGGAAATCACCCTGGATACAGACCTTTCTTTTTCTTCTTTTGCCTGCCTGATACCGGCCAGCATACGGTCTCTGGCATGGGCCGGAACCGGAATCTCCCCATATTTCTGTTTCATATTCATCACCTGGCTTTGGAACTCTTTTTCCAGAAGTTCCTCTTCCTCATATTTACAATTCTTTTCCATTTTTTCCCTCCTGCTCTCTATATTCAGGCCATTTTCACTTGCAGCTCTTTCAAGGTACGGTAGAGACGGCTTTTGATGGTATTGGGATTTTCATCCATGACCATGGCGATCTCCTCCAGCTTCATATCTTCAAAGAAACGAAGGCGTATGAGTGTTTTCTGTTCATCCGTCAGTCCCGAAAGGGCTTTCTGCAGATCTGCATTTCCATAGGATGCGTTGACAGCGATCTCGGCGGCCTCATCAAGAGAAACCGTTTCCCGCTTTTTCCGAAGCTGGCTGATGGCCGTGTTGATCACGATCCGGTAGATCCAGGTCTTGGCAAATGCAGGATTTTTCAGTTTTTCCGCCTCTTTTATGGCTTTATAGGCGCTTTCCTGGACAATATCCAGGGCGTCCTCCTCATTTCTGACATATCCATATGCCAGACGGTAAAATTGTCCATAGTTTTCTGTCAGCACATCTTCAATTATTTTTTCACAGCTGTTCATATTGTCTTGTGCCTTTCTGTATTTTGTTTTCTATTCATTAGACACCCCGCCGTCCGGGAAAGTTTCACAGACCGGAGATTTTCCTTTTGCTCCGGAATTTCCGCTTCTTGTACCGGAGCTTCTGCCTTTTATACCGGATTTTCTGCCTCCGGGAGCCTTCCATCCTCTGGCCGGGTGCTTCACGATGGTTTTGACTTTCCTTATTATAACGCCTATAATAACAGAAGATACGGCTTATTTTTATTGAGGAGGATGGACATGCTCGCATACACATACAAAGAACATGGAAAATTTATTTTAGAAGAAAAAGAAAGGCCTGTTTTAAAGGATCCGAAGGATGCCATTGTAAAGGTCACTCTGGCCAGCATCTGCACCAGTGATCTTCACATCAAGCACGGCTCCGTTCCCAGGGCTGTTCCCGGCATCACCGTGGGCCATGAGCTGGTGGGGATCGTGGAGGAAGCAGGAAGCGGCGTCACAAAGGTAAAGCCTGGGGACCGGGTCACGGTCAACGTGGAAACCTTCTGCGGGGAATGCTTCTTCTGCCAGCACGGCTTTGTCAACAACTGTGAGGATCCTGACGGCGGCTGGGCTCTTGGCTGCCGCATCGACGGCGGACAGGCTGAGTATGTGCGGGTTCCCCACGCAGACCAGGGGCTCAACCGGATCCCGGACTCTGTGACCGATGAACAGGCCCTGTTTGTGGGCGACATCCTGGCCACCGGCTACTGGGCCGCCAGAATTTCAGAAATCAAGCCCGACGATACGGTCCTCATCATCGGAGCAGGTCCCACGGGACTGTGTACCCTGGCCTGTGTTCTCTTAAAAAAGCCAGAAAAAGTCATTGTATGCGAAACCGATGAACGGCGGATCGCCTTCGTAAGAAAGCACTACCCACAGGCCCTGGTCTTTGATCCCAGATCTGAGGACCCGGAGTCCTTTGTAAGATCCCATACCCGCCACAGAGGTGCAGACGTGGTCCTGGAGGTGGCCGGTACGGAAAAAACCTTTGAAATGGCCTGGAAATGCGCCCGTCCCAACGCCATCGTAACGGTCGTCGCCCTCTACGACCGCCCGCAGACGCTGCCGTTACCGGATATGTATGGAAAAAACCTGACCTTTAAAACAGGAGGCGTAGACGGCTGCGACTGCGACGCGATCTTAAAACTGATCGGGGAAGGGAAGATCGATACGACGCCTCTGATCACACACACCTATCCGCTGGAGAAAATTGAAGAAGCTTATGAGCTTTTTGAGGAGAAGCGGGATGGAGTGATCAAGGTGGCGGTGAGGGTGTAGGAAAAATTTTCAGACCATATCATCAAATCCAGATAAAAGAAACGGAGGACTCCCTATGTTCCGCAGTATGAGACGTTCCAGACAGCAGCTGGAAAACGATGAAACCATAAAAATCCTGCGTTCCGGCACCACCGGCGTTCTTGGACTGACCGGTGACGACGGCTATCCCTATACGGTTCCCATCAATTATGTATACGAGAATGGAAAAATTTATTTTCATGGTGCGAGGTCGGGCCACAAATACGATTCCATAAAAAGCCATGACAAGGTGTCCTTATGCGTAATTGAAAAAGAGGACATTATAAAGGAGGAGCTTACCACATATTTTCGCAGCGTGATCCTGTTCGGACGTGCCAGGATCCTGGAAACAGACGAGGAGATCCTCCATGCCGCCAGGGTCTTCAGCCTCCGATACAACGCAGACCGGGATTTTGTGGAAAAAGAGATCCAGAACGAATGGAGCAATCTGTGCTGTGTGGAGATTTCCATTGAGCATATGACCGGGAAAGAGGCCATCGAGCTGACCCGTGCCCGCAGCAATAAAATTTAAACCGGAGGTAGTTTATGTGTACAGCAGCAGCCTATAAGACAAAAGATTTTTATTTTGGCCGGACCCTGGATTATGAATTTTCCTTTGGTGACCAAGTGACCATCACTCCAAGGAACTATCCCTTCCGCTTCCGTTTTCAAGGGACCATGGAAACCCACTATGCCATGATCGGCATGGCCCATGTGGCTGACGATTATCCGCTCTATTATGAGGCCGTAAATGAAAAAGGCCTGGGAATGGCTGGCCTTAATTTCGTTGGAAATGCCCACTATGGGGAAAAGGCGGACGGAAAGGATAATGTGGCCCAGTTTGAATTTATTCCCTGGATCCTGGGACAGTGTGCTTCTGTAAAGGAGGCCCTCCGTCTTCTGGAACAGGTCAATCTGGTCAATACGCCGTTCAGTGAGAGCCTTCCACTGGCCCAGCTCCACTGGATCCTTGCTGACCGGGATGAGGCCGTAACAGTGGAATCCATTCTCTCTGGAATCCATGTATATCCCAATCCGGCGGGAGTCCTTACCAATAATCCGCCGTTTCCAGAGCAGATGTTTAACCTCAATAACTATATGCACCTGTCCCCAAAGGATCCGGAGAATTGTTTTTCTGACAAGCTCTCCCTGAAAACCTACTGCCGGGGCATGGGCGCGCTGGGCCTTCCCGGAGACTTATCCTCCCAGTCCCGCTTCGTCCGTGTCGCCTTTGTAAAGCTGAATTCCGTATCGGGCGATTCTGAGGAAGAAAGCGTCAGCCAGTTCTTCCATATCCTGGGATCCGTAGATCAGCAGAAGGGCTGTTCGGATCTGGGAAATGGAAACTTTGAGATGACCCTGTATACCTGCTGCTGTAATGGGGATAAGGGGATCTACTATTACACCACCTATGGAAACCATCAGATCACTGCCGTGGATATGCACCGGGAGGATCTGGAAGGGGACCGGTTAATTCCGTATCCCCTTGTACAGAAGGAGCAGATCCTGTACCAGAATTAGCCCCAGGCAGACGGAAAACCTTTTGGGAACCCCCGGAAAGCGAAGTTCCCTGATCGGATGAAAAACGGCAGAACCCCTGCAAATGGCAGATTCCGCCGTTTTTCTTTCCGTTTTTATGCTTCTTTTTTCATTTTCCTGAACACTGGCACATACATGAGCAAAGCTGCCGCCATGACTGCCATCATAAACAGGATCAGACCGTTTGCAGCGGCCTCCGGCATTCCGTACCACAAGAACAATACCAGCATTCCCACAAACAGCAGGGCCGTACAGACCTTTCCGAACCACATTGCGCCGTCCAGCTTCTTTCCCCGCTTTAAGAGGATCAGTCCCATAACTGCCATATACCCCTCCTTCACGGCCAGAAGCGCCGCCAGCGCCCACATCAGAGGATACTTGAACGCCAGACAGAGGGCCAGGGCTCCGTGGGTCAGTTTATCCGCCAGAGGATCCACGAACTTCCCCAGCTCTGTGACCATATGAAACCGCCGGGCCACCCAGCCGTCCAGAAGATCTGTCACACTGGAAATAAAGACCACAGCCGCCGCCCGGTAAACATCTTCCCTGGTACTGGCGGTAAGATACATCCAGCTGAATACTGGTATCATGAGAATGCGAAAATAGCCCATCAGATTGGGAATCGAAAAAATTTCTTTTCTGCTGATCTTTGCCATATGCTCCACCCCGTTTTCTTTTTTGGATTCCGGCAGCCAAGGCTGCCATTCTTTCCTTTATCCTCATTATAAACGGACTGGTCTCCCAATACAACCCCGATCAGACCATGCTCCCCGCCAGAATAATACTGGCGCCGATCCCGGCGGCCGTAGCTGCCAGGGCCCCCGGAAGCGTCCACCGGGTCTTCCGGATCCCCGCAGTCATAAAATATACGCTCATGGTATAGAAGATCGTCTCCGTGCATCCCATCATAATGGACACCATGTTCCCTATCAGCGAATCCGGACCGTATTCCTTAAAGATATCCAGGATCAGCCCCGTGGCCGCAGAGCTGGATACCAGGCGGACCAGGACCACAGGGACCAGAGGGACCGGGATATGGAGCCAGCCCGCCGGGGTCCTTAGAGCTTTTGCCGCAGCTTCCAGGAAACCGGACTCTCTTAAAATCCCCACTGCGGCCATAAGACCGATCAGAGTGGGAAGGATGCCCGCAACTGTCTTCATCCCCTCGGAAGCCCCCTTTAAAAAATCATCAAAGACCGGCCGGCCAGACAGTATCCCAAACCCCACAATATAAAAAACCGCCAGCGGAACCATAAATTCCGACAGAAAAACCAGTATGTCCATAAGCTCTGCTCCTCTATGCCTGCTTTGAACCATTGTATTCTCTCCGGAAATCAGATATACTTATAAAAAACAACAGGAGGTTGTGCATATGAGTCTGTTATTTTTAGAGTATCCGCCCTGTTCCACCTGCAAAAAAGCAAAATCCTGGCTGGACGCCCACGGGGTCCAGTATACCTCCCGCCATATTAAGGACCAGAATCCCTCAAAGGAGGAGCTGAAGGCCTGGTATCAGAAAAGCGGGCTGCCTTTAAAGCGCTTTTTCAATACCAGCGGTCTTCTTTATAAATCCATGGCCTTAAAGGATAAGCTGCCGTCCATGACTGAAGAGGAGCAGCTGGAGCTCTTATCCACCGATGGAATGCTGGTAAAGCGTCCCATCCTGGTATCTGAGGATTTTGTTCTCGTAGGTTTTAAAGAAAGCGAATGGAGCGAAGCGCTCGGCTGATCAGGAGCCTGGACCCTTGTCCGGGCTTTCGCTTTCCCTCTTTTCTCTTCTTCTGGACATCCATAAAAGCGCCGTGCCTCCCAGGATCAAAATGAAAAAACCAGTTCCAAAAACCACTTTGGTCAGATGTTTTTTTATCCAGTACAGGAACCTCTCCGCCGCACTGAGCGTTTTTTTCTGCTCCTCATGTGGAAGCGTTTCCATTTTCTCCGTTTCTATTTCTGTTCCCTGGCTCTCTTCCTCCTTCTGGCTGCTTTCCGGTTCCCGGCGTATCTCCTGGTACAGTCCGATATATTGTTTTCCCTTTACCTCCGGTGTTTTTACCTGTCCGCCGTACCGTACCTCCACATTTCTCACCAGCTTTTCCCCGGTGGCCCGTGCGTCCCGGCACAGGATCCCTTCTTTTTCATAGGTTTCCCCGCTCCATTCCACATTCTCTACACGATAGCACTCTTCCGGAAGGCCCAGGTACTCCAGAAATTCCGTTCCATAAGAGGACAGCTCCGCATCTTTCGGTATTTCCGCGTTCCCCAGCTGGAATACATCTGCATCATAGCCGGACACTGTGATCAGGAACTGAAAGCCGCCAGTCCACTGGGCGCTGGTCTCCTCCGTCTCCAGCCTGGGGATCTCTCTTTCATATTCCTGTCCGGTCTGCTCATCCGTCAATGTGACCCGGGCCGTTTCCGGGGGCTCCTGCCTGCCCTCCAGGACATATGGAACCGTGACAGAAGCATACGTCATGGTCCCTCCCTGGCTGACCTGGCGGATCCGCCTGGAAACGAGCCGGTACTGCTTTCCATCCCGTTCCAGGATCTCCTTTAGCTCCGGGGCCTGTCCCGCATCGGTAAATACCTGGCCTTCAAGGGTAAGCGTCTCCGCCGCCGGTGTCTCTTCTGTACGGTCCGGCAGGCTTTCTGCACCATAAGCGGCGGCTGCTCCGCTTATGGCACAGGAACCGGACCATATCCATGCCAGGCAGAAGCTTATCCCAAAAAGCACAGCCCCGGGGACTGATCCCTGTCTCTTCCATCCTTTATTTTTCAAATGTATCCCTCCTCCAAAGGATCAGACAGATGCTTCCGCCCAGGATCCCCAGAACAGCCAGGGCTCCATATACCCAGGGCCTTTGCTGGTCTCCTGCCCTTGGGATCTTTGTCCGGATCCTGGATGGGTGGCTGATCCGAAGCTCCCCTCTGCCATCCAGCTCGATCTCATACCGGGCAGTTATGATTCCTTTTTTCCTAGGCTCCTCCGTCGGCTCAGTTTCCGGAGTCTCTGTCTCATCTGGCGTTTCCGGTTCCGTTTCTCTGTCATCGTCCGGTACCGGCCGTTCCGGTTTTTCTGGTTTCCCTGGTTTTTCTGGTTCTTCCGGCTCCTTTCTTTTATCCTCCATGACCACCCGGTCTATGGTCCCATCCTCTGATACTGTAAACGTCACCTCCTCTGCGATCTGATATCCAGAAGGCGCCGTCACCTCTGAAAGTGTATACGCTTCTCCTGCGTTGAGTCTTCCCATGATCCTGTGAGGCGTATTCCCCGATGTCCACCGGTCCACCACACGCCCATTCTTATCCTTTAGGACCAGGACTGCTCCGGGAAGCTCCTCCCCAGTGACCATGTCGGTTTTTCGGATCTCCGCCTGGGTGGGCCTGTCCTCCATCCTCACCCTGTGGATGCCTCCATCCCCGCCGACTGTAAATGGGATCTCCTCCGCCCAGGCATAACCCGTGGCAGGTAAAACCTCGGCTAAAAGATACGTTTCTCCCGGCTTCAGGATTCCCGTGATCTGGATCTCCTCTCCGGATACCCATTCCTTTAGCAGCTTTCCATCCAGGCTTTTTATGGAAAGCACTGCCCCGGAAATCTCTTCTCCTGTGATCAGATCCGTCTTTCGGATCCGCACGTCTGTCTCCTTATTTTTCAGATCTGCCAGGATCATTTTTCCGTTTTCACCAATGGAAACGGATACCCGTCCGGATAAAAATTCGGTTCCATCGCTGAAGACTACAATTTCCTCCAGGGTGTATGCCTCTCCCTTTGCGAAAAGCAGCTCTCCCTGTCCGTTTTCTTCATTCACGATTTCATGGGTCAGTCCTCCTCCCTCTGTTTTCCAGGTATCCAGCACCGTATGTCCTTGTCCGCAGAATACGTACCGTGTCCCGACAGGCACCCTCTTACGGCTTTCCAGGATACGTTCCCGGTTTTCATCCGAAAGGCAGATCGTCTCCCTCTCTAAGAGCATGCTGCTGCCATCGGAAAAACCGATCGCTTCTTCCCAGGTAAGGACCGCTCCTGTATTTTCCTGTTCCACAGCCTCTCTAAAAGCCGTAAGCTCTCCTGTCATGGGAGCCGTAAGGATTTCCTTTCCATCCCTTTTTAAGGTGATCCATCCTCCCTGGACCCTGCGTCCCCTGACAAGAATCGATCCGATCCTGTCCTTTTCTGCGTCATACAGGATCTGGATCAGACTGGATGCGCCGGATATCTCAGCTATGCTCCGTCCGTCAGCCGATACGGTAAACATCACCGGATCCGCTGCGGAGTATCCCTCTGGCGCTTCCTCCTCCACAAGGAAGTACGTTCTTCCTCCGGATAATTTTCCCGATACCAGGTGGGGCTCCGGACCGGAGATCCATGTTTCCAGCGGCTCTCCCCAGGGCTGCATTTTTCCATTTTCTGCCTTTGCATTATAAATGGACAGCCGCGCCCCCTTTACAAAATGATCCGTATGAAAGCTGCTTTTGGAAAACCACAGCCTGGTTTCTTCATTTTCTGCCTTTATTTTCTGCACGGCCACCGGCGTATGGTCATTGTTAAACCAGAATTTCCATACCCTATGGTCCAGACAGAAGCCCTCCGGGGCCTGGATCTCCCGTACCTGGTATTCATACGGCACAGCCCTTCCATCATCTCCCAGATATGCCGCCGGAAGTTCTCCGGACACCGCTTTCCCATCGCTGCCGGTCACCATACGGAAAAGCTCCCCGGTCTTTGCATTTTTCACCTCAAACCATGCTCCCGGAAGCGGTTTCTCGTGCCACTGGGCATCCAGCTTTAAAATCTCGATCTGTCCTCTGGAAAGACGGTTCACCGCCTGGATGATCCCACCGGAATCCTTTCCGATCTCGATCTTCTGCGGCTCCATGGCTGAAAAATGATCCGGCGTCCTAAGCTCTGCCAGATAATAGGTCCCCTCCCTTACAGGAGGGAGCCGGTGCAGACGCAGGTCGCCTGGTCCATACCCCTCCGGGATCCTTCCCTCTGCCAGATCATCCGCCGTATAGGTCCCTTCCCCTCCCGACGTCCAGGTATCTTCCAGAAGCTCTTCCTCTGCGGAAAATCCCCCGTTTTCGTCTGCCCGGTAAAGGGCCAGCCTGGCTCCGCGGATCTGCCGTCCATTCTCATCAGTCTTGTCTGCATACCACTGTCTGCGCCTGTTCTCCATATAATACCGGATCACCTGGTTCTCTTTCTTCACCTGGACCAGCACCGGCTCTGCCGTTTCATAGCCCCCTGGCGTTTCCGTTTCCACCAGAACATAATATCCTTCCGGGATACGGTCGATCCGGTGGAGGCCTCCCCTTGTATCAAAGCTGCATGCCGCCGGGGCATCCCGGAACATACCTGTTTTATAATGGTACTGATATTCAAATTTCCAGTCCCCATCTGGTCCGGTCCGGGATGCAGTCACCCGCAGACAGCTTCCGTCCGAAAGGCTCCAGAGCTGGACGACCGTTTCCCCGTTTCCTGTGCTGCGGCTTTCCGTCCGCTCTCCTGTCCCGGTACGCTTTCCATCGTATACCTTCCAGGAAAAGCGTTCAAAGTCCTCTCCGTATTCCCGGAACATGGCCTCATACGCCTGGGAGAGCTCCGTTCCGTAAAAGGAAAGATCATCCGCAGTCCAGGTATCCACAGGGTTTCCCTTCTGGTATACATACGCTCCGTTTTCCGTCATGACCGTTCCATTTTCCTCCAGAACCGCAGGATAAAGAGCGAGCCCTGCTCCATGGCGCTCCGGCAGAGGCCTCCGGATTCCCTTTTCATCCTCCTCATATTTATAAATTTCCACCTTCGTATGATCGTCCTTTAAAACGAAGCTCTGGAGCTCATCCACTGGCCTTATGGTGATCTCCATGGAGGACGGCAGATATCCGGGAGGGGTCTTCAGCTCCTCCAGGATATAATCTCCTGCTGGAATCCCCTCAAAATACATCGGACGCCCATCCGTTATCCACCGGGCAGTCTTTGAAACCGGGTGATTATCCACAGGATCCTCTGTATTCCACACAGCCGGAGTATTTCCTTTTTTCACAAGGTAATAGCCCTTGGGATACTTCTCCAGATCCTTGGAATATACTCTTCTGGCCGGATAAAGGGCCAGCTCTGCCCCCTTCACCATCTGATGGGAATAAAAGCCCTTTCCCTCCACAGTCCATTCCTCTGTCTGCCCGCTTTCCCCATTTACCACAGGGATCCTGTACGTCTCCGTTCCATCTGTTTTCAGTATTTCTACCCGTATTTTTTCATCCGTCATGGTGGTCCTCTGAATGTCCCGGGTCTCCTCTACCCGGACTGCCTGCGGAAACGCCCGCGTATACCCTGGCGGAACACCGGTTTCTTCCATGATATAGGTTCCAGGGATCACGCGCCGGAGCATATCCGCCTGCCCCCAGGTCATCTCCCCTTCAGACGGATCCTGGGGCGACCTCTCCCCGGATATCCACAGATTCGGAATGATCCAGAACTCCCCGTTCCGGTGCCGGACGGGTTTTCCGTCCCCTTCTGTCTCTGGATCTCCCACATCATAAAGTGTTTCCGGCTCTCCTATGGTATAGGAAGCCTTATGGTACTGCTCCAACAGGTCGTCATACCGGAAATACAGATAATCCCCATCCCTGTCATAAACCGCCTCGCCCTTTTTGTACGTTTCCCCATTGACCGGATAGTAACGCACCATCCCATAAGAGTCATAAAACGGCTTCAGCCTTTTCTCCAGTTTTCCAGTCTCCGGATCCCAGGTTCCCGTAAGATACGCATTTTCTGTTCCGGCGTTGACCTCTCCGGGACGTCCGGTGAGGATCTTTTCCCTGGCGATCCGGTTCCCATATGGATCATAAAAGGAGATCACCGGCCATACAAAATAGTGGGCTTCATCCTTTCCAAGGGGACCGGTTCCGGATTTTTCCACATAAGCCAGCCCCGTGTATGGATCCACACAGGCATCCCGCTGCATCTCCTGGTTCAGATGGTAGATCTCTGTTCCCGGATCCATGGACAAAAACGCCTTTGCCCCAGGATCATAGACCAGCCTGGACAGATCCCCTCCGGCCAGCTCAAGGAATGGCTGTCCGCCCTGGAATGCGTAAACAGACCGGGTATCCGGAGTGATCCTTATTTTTTCCCCATCTCTTCCAAATCCGTATACGATCCCATCCTCTCCTGTCTCCAGTACCTTAAGATTCCCCAGATCGTAGAACAGTACCGAGGTATCATCCCGCTTCTCCTCCTGTAATGACCAGCGGCCATTGTCATCCTTTTTTAACCGGAAAGCGCTGCCTGCATACCCTTTCTTCACCTGGATATCCAGAACGTTTCCGTTCCGGTCTCTCTGGATCTCTACCCCCTCCATCCTGTGATCCCCCATATCGCCGGAAGGACGCACCTCTATGGCTTCAAAAAGAGCCATTTCCGCCCCGGCCACATACCGGTTCTGATCACCGGCTGTTTCCAGTGTCCTGGTCACATAGCCATAGCCCTGGAAGATCCCATTTTCGTAAACGATCTCCACCCGCTCCCCGGCTGCCTTTCTTTCCTCCAGATATTCCAGGGTCCCTTTTTTCCATCCAAAGCCCTGGTACGTTCCCATGGAATTATATGCAGGCTCCAGGTTTTCCAATCCGTAGACCGCTTCCAGGAAGGAAAGGCTTCCCTCTACGCGTCCCGAGACCTTCATCCCCTCGTAAGACGCCGGGGTCTTCACTTTGGATACCTCCAGGCTGACTCCTGTGTTGTTTACATAGATCCTGGCTGTGTCCTCCACAGCTTCATCCTCGCCCTCCTTCCTGGAGCTGAAACGGACCGCCGCCCTTTTATCCTGGGAGTCTCCGGTATAATACCAGATCCCATCGCTGTATATTTCCACGGGAACAGGCAGACTCCTGGCGTACCCGGCCGGAGCCAGAAGCTCTGCCAGAACGTACATCCCTGCTGTCAACGGCTCTGGTGTCTCCACATAGCCGGTGATCTGCAGCGGTTCCCCTTCATCCCCGTCATAAACGGAGGAAAGGGCCAGAAAGTCTCCCGTCCTCACTCCGGACTGGTCCCTGAAAATAATACAGTCCTCTTCCCGGCATACAGGCGTTCCTGCGGGCACGGTTCCATAAAACAGACTACCTGGCCCCTGGATCCTGGCAAAGGGCATGATCCCCCTTGCTCCCATGGCCTCCAGAAACGCCCGGCTTCCCTGGATCACCGTCTCTGCTTCATACCGCTTTACAGCGCCGTCCCCATCCTTCTCCTCATTCCGGTCTGCTTTATAAAGGGCAAATACTGCTTCATCATGGAGGATCTGCTCTCCGGTCTCCGCATCCAGCTTTTCGATCCGCAGCCTGGTCCGGTACAGCCTGTTTAAAAAGGTCCGGAATACAAAATCCTCAGTCTGGCTCCACGGCTCTAACATATGGGCATACTTTCCATCCCAGGACGACCTGTCACGCTCCTCCCCATAGGGATATACATAGAAATCCCCTCTGTGGCCATGGCCCTTTACCACATATTTCCCGTCCGGTTCCCTTTCGTTTCCTTTCTTTACTCCGTCAAACCGGATCCGATACCGCCCGGCTGTTTTTTCCGGCGGCTCCTTACTGTTGTACACCAGCTCCTCTGAAAGACGGTCCGGGATCTCCGCCCATCCGTCCTCATACACCGATGGGAGAACGATCTCCTTCGGCGGATCGATCCGGTAATGCCGGTTCTCAAAATCCATCCATTGGGCTTTAAAGGGCTGCTGCTCTGCCAGGACATAGGTTCCATATGGCAGATACTCCGATATCCCGAAGGCGTACTCCGCTTCTCCCCCCTGCATTTTAAGCTGCCAGGCGGACAGGGTCGTCTTATCCCGGTCGATCCCTCCGTTTTCCTCACTGTCCCACCGGATGGAATACAGAGAATCCAGATCATACTTAAAAAATGGCTCCAGATACTCCTCCGCCCTGAGGATGGCTTTATAAAGAGCCCGGTCGTATACCTGGTCCCCATAGGCGGCCTCTGCTCCATTCTCTGCCAGTTCCTCCTTTACCTGGTCCTCCAGATACCAGGTAACTGCAAACTGGCGTACTGCATCGGACCGCTTTGCATTTTCCCTGGCCTCCGGCGAGGAATTGACTGTATTTTCTACTCCCGTAAGAAGACTCCTGGCAAAGGGCTTAAAGGAGGAATTTACCACCTGGCCCTCCAGGTCCCACTTGTCCGTATCCGCCGTCCGGACCGCATGGAAAAATTTTTCATAATTGTGATCCTCCAGGACACTTCTTTCCGTCTTTACCGTATACAGCTTCTGCACCAGCTCCGGAAATACCCTGTGGTACTGGTCCACGTCCACAGCCGTTCCGTTTTTATCTGTCCATGTGATCGCTCCGTCCTCGTCACAATACAGCCGTTCCAGATTGGATCTTAAATAAATTTTAAACCGGAAATTCCCCAGGGCCTCCCCGCTGTCCACATCCTTTACGACCTTTACCATCTGCCTGACGGGGCGCTCCAGGACCTGGACCGGAGCCAGGACCGTATCCCCATCCTCCGTGATCTTATGCTGGCCTCTGTAAACCAGATGCTTTGCCACAATATATGTATCGGCCCCTCCATCCCCTGTAAAAGCCGAAGCGCTTATGGAAATATTTCCAAACCGCGCAAGATATTCTGCAAAGCCGATCGGATCCCCGGCCCGGTAGCCATATACATTCCCTGCTCCCAGGCTGTCGACCTCCGCTTTTGTAAGCACGGTCTGCTTTCTGGGAAGCTTCGCCATAAAGGAAAGCGTCAGCCGGCCATTTTCGTCTGAAAACGCTTTTCCAAAGCTGTCGGTGCCCTTAGAGGCGACCCGGACCCTGTGTATCCCCATTTTCCGGTCATACTCTGCCTGTTCCAGCCTTACATCTGTATCCGCCAGCTCCTTTTCTGTGGTGATCTCAATTTTATCTATGGTTTCTGTGAGGGGGACCTGCCAGCCGTGCTCCGGGTCTCCGTCTATATAATCCACGATCCTTTCACCGGCTTCATGATATACCATCACCTGATGGTCCATATCCTGGAGTTGCCCTTTTCCATCCACAAGCACCGCCGGAGTCAGGACCACGTCTATGTAATACCGCTTTCCAGCCCCGCTGCCCATATAGTACCGGCGTTCTGTCTGGAAGCAGTGGCTTCCTTCCCGGCTGTATTCCTGATACATCCACCGTAAATGGACCGGATCCTCCAGGACAGAATACACCTTATCCACCTCCGCTTTCCCATTTTCCTCCTTCATGGTAAAAAAACGGCGGCTTCCCCGGACCGACGCGCCCGCATACAGGACTGCGCAGCATGTATCTCCGGACATTTCAAAGGCGTCGATGCCGCCAAAGCTCCATTGGGGGTGCTCCGCATACCATAAAAGAATCTTCTCCAATACGGCGGCAATCTCTGCGTCCGGCCCAAGGCCTTCCAGGGAAAGAGTCGTGACCGCTGCTCCATAATGCGTTTTTACTGCCGGTTCCCCGGGAGCGGCTGTCATGCCAAAAATATCCGTCTGGCCCTTTTTGACCCCTCTGCTGTATACCGGAAGCTCTCTCGATGAGCAGGTCCCGTCCGCCATGACAGGGATCTCATATCCGTTGCGGTTCAGGATCTCCTCCACCTCTGCCTTCAGATACCGGAACGCCGGGTCCTCCGGGTCCGTAAGGTCGTGGTCCGCCGCCTTTTCCCTGAGCATCGGCTCTGTCTCATCCAGCTCCAGATCTGTGAGCCCCATGACCGGCGTCTGCGGAACATGCTCCGCCCTTAAGATCTGCGGCTCTGTCCGGCTCATGGGATGCTGCCCGGTGATCCTGCCGTCCGGCCCATATTCCGGTTCATATCTCACATGGCTCCGGTCTGTATCCGCAGTTTTCCATACCTGGTCCCCATTCTCATCCTTCACAGGGACCTCCTCTGTGCCGGTCACATGGGGCCCCGTCACCTCCTTCTCCCCTGTATCCACCCGGAAAAACTCCGTATCCTCTGGAAATCCGGAAAAAATAAGCTCATATCCTCCGGTTCCCGACTCCGGATCCACAGTCCCGGAAGAGGTCACCATAAATGGAAGCTGGTCAAAGCCGTTTCCGCTTCCATCCTCTCCCTCCATGGAGGCGGAAAGCTCCGGCATGGAGACAACGGACATCCCCCTTAAGGAGGCTGCCCCCTCTGGCGTCTCAAAGCCAGCTCCTTTATTGGTCCACTGGCCGGAGCGCCCGTTGACCGACAGCTCATATCCCTCGCTTCTGGACAGCTCCTTCACATAATACCGTCCCAGGAGCAGAGGCCTCCCGATCCAGCAGTTCCCATTGACGGACAGATTTTCCCCATAACGGTTTCCAGGACCTTCCCATCCTGGATCCGTCCGTCTGACCGTTTTTCCCACATCATAATCAAAGGTGGTTCCAGGCGCCTCTGTATAAACGGTAAATCCAGCGTTTCCATCCCGGTCGGTGGCTGCCACCGCCGTAAGATCATCCTTTTTATAAACGATTCCCGTATTGATCAGCTTCCCATCCCTTCCTAACTCCGAGTCGGGATGGACGATGTCCTCGGCTGCAAACAGGCCGTAAACGGCTCCCTCCAGGCTTCCGTCTCCTTCCGTATCCCCGAAAGAGGAGTATTCCTCTGATTCTCCCTTATAGAGGTTCAGATCCCGCTTGTTGATATGGATCTCGCCCTCGGTCCTGTGATCCTTAACGATCCATGAATCCCCGCAGCCCTCCTCTCCATTGCAGTGGGAAAAGATCCCCGGATCCCCTGTCTCCAGATGACGGATCCCGTCCGGACGGGCATTCTCCAGATACGACTGGAAATCTCCTCCCCCCTGTTCCTCCCAGTCCTCATCCTCCAGCTCCCCTTCATCTGCCAGCAGCATGGAAAACAGCTTCCAGGCATTGGAGGAAGTAAAGATCCGTCCTGCGTTGGAAGGCGTAAGGAGCCTCTCTGTATCAGACGGGGTGGAGATCCCAGAAGCCTTTAAGGTCTGCACCTTCCTTCCGGCAGTCTCCGCCTGTATTTCTCCGCTGTCTCTGGAGCCCGTATACCAGATGTTTTCTGTAATGTCCCCGCTGTCTCCCTCTGCCCGGCTACATACAGCCCCATTCTGGGACGATGTGGTCGTCACCAGCTCCACAGGAATATCGTCGTTATGGAGACCATGAAGGATATAGCCATTCCTGGCCTGTATCTCCTTCCACGTATAGGTAAATCTCAAGGAAGTAAAATTCTCATACGTCTCTTCGCAGTCAGCCCTGCAGCCGGACGCCTCAAAGGCGCTGCCGGACCCTGTATCCTCTTCCGGTCCGCCTTTATCCTGCTCTCTGGCCTCTCCCCCGCCGGTACCGCTTTCCAGAACTCCGGCCACCTGGTCAAACGCGCTTTCATCAGAAACCCAGTGAAAATGAACGCCCCCCTCTGCCTCTGCTTCACAGGCCTCCACCAGGGACAGCCATTCCTCTGCCGCCGCACGGTTCTTATCCCTTGTGACCTCTGCCGCCTCTTCCCAGGAAGCATCCCCGCTCCTATCCTCTTTTCCTGTGTCGGAGCCTGGATCCTTTTGGGGAATATCTGCCCATTGAGGAACTCCATGGCCGTCGCAGTACGTTTTTGAATACACGTAGCTCCGGCTGTCCGTATGGGAGATCTCTCCATTTTCGTCTGTGGTCCCCTCGGCAAAGATCTGAAAGCCATCCCATGGAGCAAAGCTTATATTTTCCGTCGAAAGCCCGGCTCCTCTTTCATCGGTCCCAAGGCTTCCCCCATCCTCAAACCGCTCATACAGATAAAACTGGCTCCCCTTTAAGGGCATTCCAGTCTCATCGTCCAGCTTTTTCAGCCGCACGTTATAATCGGACTGAAAGGTTTCCTCGTGGCGGAAGACCTGGAAAGACAGCTCCGGCTCTCCGCCCCCGTAGGCCGGCTCACGGTCGTCATCCGGACCGCCTCCATCCCCCTCCTGGCTTACGACTATATAAAAGACCATATCCGACGGCACGATCTCGATCCCGGCCTTATAAAGCCTCTGGTGCTGCGGAGCATTGACACACGCCTTAAAGTCCATCCATTCATGGAGATAGTCGTCGTTCCAGCTTCCCTCCGTATACCAGCCGGAATTTTTCCGCATGGTGATCTTATAGCGGACCATGGTCTTATTGTATTTCTGCTCCTCTGTCATGGTACTGTCCAGAGCATTCTCATTGGCTGTGGCAGAGCCGTTATTATGGATCTTAATGGAGTCTCCGCTCCAGGTGATCTCATATAATTCCTCTCCCAGAACGGACCTGGCGATATTTTTGTCCTGGGACGCGTCCAACCAGCCCACATTTCCTCCCGTGGAGCCGTTGTCCCAAACGCTCTGGGGCTCGATCTTTGCAATATCCCGGATAAACTCACTCCCCAGGAAAAACTCTGTATCCAGGGCGCCTGGACCATCGGAGAAGGGCAGTACCGTAAACGGTACTGCCGTTTCCTCGGAGGTGGCATCCCGGATGGCGTCCGGCGCTTCCTTTCCTTTCTCCCCACCATCCGCCGCCATCTGCTCCATGGCGGCTATGGCCCTTTCCTCGATCTCCGGGTGATCCGCCACCCACGCAAACCTTGTACTGGGATCGTCCTTCACCCGTTTTACCACATTGGGGCCCGACGCCGTGGAGGCGATCTCCCCATAAAGCTCCGGATCAAATTTCCGGGCCGCCTCTTTTAATGCGGTCCAGTTACTGGGATAGGCCCAGAACAGCCGTTTCGTCTGGGGCTCTGTCAGCGGCGACGGCAGAGTATCGTATTCATAGATGTCATACCGGTCCACCTGCTTCCATCCCTTTCCTCCGTCCAGACAGTAAAACGGAGCCGTTGCCTTCTGGGGCCATACGCTGGAGGCCCTGGCCGGGAGGGGAAACGGCACAGCCAGAGCCAGCAGGACTGCGGCCATGACCAGGGCTGTCCCCCTTTTTACTGATTTTTTATTCCAAATGCATTCCATCATATCCATGTCCTTTCTTGATCTCCCGGCCAGGAAAACAGCCTGCTGGGACCGGCCTACCGGCCCTCCTCCAGATCCCTTCCCAGGACCTGTACCTTTCCGTTTACGGTCCAGGCTCCGGAGCTGTCCACCGTATATCCGTCGGGCGTCACTGCATCCGACAGCATCCTGCCGCTTTCCGGCTCCAGATAATAGCACCTTCCGTTGATCCAGTTCCATCCGGTCAGCATCCTGCCGCTGGGGCCGAAGGCGTACCAGCTTCCTCCGATCCTGTGCCAGCCTGTATACATACGCCCCAGACCGCCGTCGGAAATATCATGGAGGTAATACCAGTTTCCGTCTGCCGGATCCTGGAACCAGCCAGTCACCATGGCCCCGTCGCTGGAAAACCGGAACCAGGACGTGCTTTCCTGTCCCTCACCCGCATAAGGATTGTGGATATAGGCCCATTCACCGGCATAGGTACGCCCGCCGCTGGTAAAGATCCACCTTCCCGAGCCGTCCTGTACCCATACGCCTGTGACGCTTCCTTTGGGAGCCTGTACGTCCGCCGTCTTTTTCCCCCTGGTGGTGATCCCCGAAGAAGCGCTGCCCGAAGAGTGGCCTCCGGAGCTGCCGGAGCCCGATGGACGGTATGTCCGGTCCTCCATTTTGAAATTCAGGACCACTGTGACCTCCTTCTTCTTATCCCCGGAGCCCACAACAGCCGTTGTAGTTTTCTGTGCAGAATACGGATATTTCTTCATGGCCTCCTGGATCCATCTGGCATTCACTGCCGGAGTTACCAGTCCGTCCCCGCTGACGGACAAAAGCTCTCTGTCAGCCTTCCACTCCAGCTCCGGCCAGTCCTCCTCCGCTTCCCCCTCCGGCATCTGGGGATACAGGACTGCCGTCACCTTCTGGCTCCCTGTCCCGGTCCATGTGAGCACCGGATCCGAACGGCGGCCGGTCTTTGTAAGCACCATGTCAAATTCCAGCCTTTCCCGGTCTGTCTGGATCTCCTCCGCCAGTACCTTTGTCTGATCCACCGTCACAAACGACACCTCTGCCCGGCAGGAAGCCGTCTGCCTGTTTCCCAGGGAATCATCCGCCGTGACGGTCACAAAGGCCGTCCTCTTCCCTTCCCCGCTCCGTCTGGCATAAGGATCTGCCTCGTGGACCGAGTCATCCGCTGCCATGATATCCCGGATCCACCGGGTGTCCTTCACAGCTTCCACTCTGGCATTTTTATAATCCTCCTCCGTATTTCCCTGTCCGTAGCCTCCGGCGTCCACCTGGATCACATTTTTATCGTCCACAGACCAGGAAACATCCCTTTTATCAAAATGATCCGGAGAAAAAACGGCGCTCAGTGTCTGCGGGCCGGTGACCGTTACTGTATCCACCGGAGTTTTTCTGTCGCCTGTCAGCGTCCTTGTGACCGTAAAGAAAAGATTCTCCCGGTCTAAGGAGGCCCCCTCTGCCGCCACCCGGGTCCTGTCCTTTATCTGGAAGGTGACCGGGATCCGGCAGTTGGCCGTCAGGGGTTTTCCCTCAAAGCTGGCCGCAGGCCTGGTCTTTGCAGTCAGCACAGCCAGACCTCCCAGGGTGCCGTTTCCATATATGGTATCGGGGATCGGATACTTAAACCCCTTATCTGCCTGTTCCTTCTCCGCCTTCTCTATGATGTCCCGGAAAAAACCGGCCTTCAGATCCAGTTCCAGGGATGCGCTCATCTCCGTATAGCCCTCGCTGTCCTCATCGGGATTCTGCTTTAAAAGAAGAAGCTCTCCGTCGTCCACGCTCCACTGGACACGGCTGTCTGCCACATCGTTGTTCTTATCCACAACTGCCTCCACCTTCACCTCCTGGACCTTTGTTCCCTCTTCCAGACTTCCATTTATGTATCTGGCGATCAGCTTTCCCGCGTCATTTCTAACCTCTGTGACGATAGAAGGGGACTTTCTGTTCCCGGTCCTCTCCTCTGTCACATGGAAGGCCAGCTCCTCCGGCGTCACCCGGATATCTGCCGCCACCTTTTTATACACGGCCGAAATTTCCGTATCATGCTCCGGCATCACAAAGGCATAAGAGCCGCCGGTCTGATACGCCATGGGTGTTTTCCCGCCCCCGGGTTCCGTATAAAATGGAACTCCGTCCATCTGATATTTCTCCTCCCCGTTATTTCTGGGGGCCGTGATCACTGTGACCGTGTCTCCTGCCGCCACAGCCCCCCGGTGGGACTTATCCAGCTCCTTACTGTAAGCGGATCCGCCCCGGGCCGTCAGCGACGCCACATCATAATAATTCTGTACGTTGGCCGCCGTATCGATCTGGAGCACCGAGACCAGGAAGCCTCTGGCTGGCCGTCCCGTCTTTCCCGGTGCAAAATGGTCCGGGGAAAATTCCATCTCCTTCACCGAATCCTCTGTGTCGATCACATGAAGCGCTCCTTCCTCCAGCTCCTCATAGAAGTACCGTTCCTCCTCCGGCCTGGTGCTCTGTCCCTGGACCAGGGTAAACCCATTGTCCTTCCCGTGCCAGAAGCCGATATGGGCGTCGTAGCCAAACCGGTTATCGTCCGGGATCCCGGAGCCGCAGACTCCGGCCATGATCTTTCCCTCTGTATCCGCAAACAGATAGGCCAGATCTGCCCCGGCCTCCGTTCCATAGCGGAAATGAAAGCCCGTATCATGGGTCCCGATGAACGTTCCCTCCCGGGCGCTGCTCCCCAGGCCCGAGCTGGCGATCCTTCCCTCAAATCTGGCCACCTTCATTTTGCCCGAGGCATATTTTCCTGTTACGCCCCCAATGGCCTGGGATCCGCTTCCTCCAATGGTCCCCATGACGTGGGCATTGAAAATATCCGTATCGTTCTGGAAGCCTGTGATCCCTCCCACATAGCCGCCGCCCTGGATCCTGGCGTTCAGGCTGTCTCCAGTATTTACCGTGCAGTCTGAGATCACAGAGCCTGCGGCCTTTCCGGTAATCCCCCCGGCAAAGGTCTCCTTTCCCTTTCCCAGATCCATGGCCACGTGATCCGCCGTACAGTTTTCCACCACTGTACCCGCAATTTCCCCGGCAATGCCGCCGGTATTTCCCGCAGTCTTTAAGGCTCCGGCCACGGCCACATTCCGGATCACACTGTCCTGTACGCTGCCGGCCAGGATCCCAGCCGTTTCTCCCGCTGTGATCACATGTCCGGGACTCACTGTAAGATCTGTGATCTCTGAATCCCTTACGGCCCCGAACAATCCCATATGGCTCCAGTCCGGGCGGTAAAGACGGAAATTGGAAATGGTCTTTCCATTGCCGTCAAAACGCCCCTGGAAGGCCGGGATATGATCCGAATGGATCTGGGAGCTGTTCCGGTAAAAGCCTATGGGGATCCATTCCATCCCTCCCAGATCGATGTCCCTTGTGAGCTCAAAGCAGGACCCGGAATAATCGCCCGGATACGTTCCCTCCCCCTCTTTGATCTCCATTCCCATGGCCGCAAGCCTGGAAAGGCCCATGAGCTGTGCCTTTGTGGAGATCTGGAACGGCTTTTCCCGGCTTCCGTCCCCTCTGGTCCCATCCAGGAATCCCAGGTCTCCGACCCAGTTTTCCCACAGATCTTTGGACTCCGCCATCAGAAGCGGACGGCCCAGGGCATTGGAGCCTGTGGCCCTGCGGACGTATTCCGTCTGCTCCCAGGCAAATCCTTTCACCGGATCTCCCAGCACCAGACCTGCGCACAGGCAGAATACTGCTGCCCGGCCGGCCTTCCCGGCCCGTCTCATTTTCATTTCATGTTTTTGAAACTGCATATATTTTCCTCCTGTTACAATAGAAATCCATAACCTCTGTTCCCAGTGCCTGCCAGATCCCGGAGCACCGGCTATGACTGCGGCAGACAGTACGCCGGACGGAGGCCGAAGCTTCCGTCAGAAACCTCTGCCGGGCCTATGGTCCCATCCCTCAGATCCACCGCATATGCCTCTGTTCCATAGATGAATCCTCCGTTTTCTCCCTCCTGATAAACAGGAGTCCTGAGCCAGTATCCCCGGCTGTACGGACTTTCTTCTGACACTATGTCCCACAGCTCCTTCCTGTATTTCAGCGCCTCCTCCACCGACAGAAGGAACATCCGGTCTGACATCATCTGTGGAAGGAGCGTATATTTCACCAGCTCCGTTTCCGCCGCCTCTCCCTCCGTACCTGGAGACGTCTGCCCAAGAAAAGCTGTACAGACCCCGACGTTTACAGGCATAAGGGCCCCGGCTCCCATCTGGAGACCGGCTTCTCCCGTACAGCGGTCCCAGAGCCATTTCCGTATCTCTGAGTCCTTATAATTATTGTTTTTTCCAAATGTGATGATCTTTTTCTGGGAATCTGTACTGTCCATATCTGACCGTATGACAGTTTCGCATAAGAATAATGCGCATTTCTGATGCTCGGATCCTGCACTGCTGTAATCGTCGTCCACGCACCGGAACTGGTACGTGTCCTTCCCAAGCCTTCTCGTCTGGACGTCGCCCACGGCCCACCGGCCGGTCTCGATCGGTTCATCCCCGTTCAGAGGATCCCTGCACCGGTCACAGAGCCTGTCCCGGTCCGCGTCCAGGTGCCCCAGGGCAGCCGGGGACCGGACCTTTCTCAGCCCGCAGAGGCGGCAGGTCAGTTCCTCCTTTCCTCCCCAGAGACAGGTCCCGGCCTCCAGGATCCTGGTCTCCCACCGGTGGGTACACGCTTCCTGGTCCGGCTGCCGCTCAAACCCGATGCGGCAGGTCACATATCTGCGGCCGTTTTCCTCATATTCCTCGATCTTTGTGTTGGAAATATTGACGGCGGCCGGGAACATCTGGGCGATCACCAGGGTCTCCGGCTCGTAATCCTCCCCGGTGATAAAAAACTCCTCCCTCTCCTTCCCGGCTCCTGCGGAAACCAGTTCCATAAGAAGGCGGCGGCATTCCTGGTCTCCGGAAACCATATATTCCGTCTCTCCGGACATCCGCTCCTTATCCAGCAGCCCGGCATAGGATTCCATATCCAGGCAGAAAGCCCTTCCTGTACAAAGCCCCGACAGGACAGCCGCCGCCCCGGCCGCTGCCAGAACTCCCCCTATTCTCTTTTTTTTCATGATACCTCCAGGATCTTCTGGCTGATGATGCCAAAACATTGTGTGTTCAAAGAAATGAATTTAGAATCTTACAGACAGTATACTATGTCCGGAGGACATGGTACCCCTCCGGGGGAATTGGGCGCCTGGATTTTCGCGGTGTACGCGAAAACCAGATGCGCGGTGGTATAATGTCTGTTTTACAGACAGTATACCATTCACCTTTCCGGTGTGTCCATGGCGGATCCATAAAAAATGCATGGCAAAAACCATGCATTCCGCCAAACTTGATAGTAATAAAAAAATGATTTCCTGTCATTCTGCCAGTCCATCGGAAGACAGCCGGGCAGAAAAGCCATGGTCCTGGGGCAGGACCACGGCTCCGCCTCCGGCTGCCTATGGCCTCTGTTCTCCAAAGGTCAGCCGTTCCAGCTCCTCCGCAGTTGTGATCCCCTGGTCCACCAGCCGCAGAAGATCGTCCCGCAGCGTCCTCATTCCCAGGATATTTTCTGCATAGGAGGCGATCTCCTCCTCCCGGCAGCCTCCGGCGATCATTGCGCGGATGGTCTTATCCACCGCCAGTACCTCATGGACAGCGGTCCGCCCCTGGTATCCCGTATAGCTGCAGCGGGCGCAGCCGGTTCCGTACCGGATCCGGCGGATCCCCGGTCCCAGAAGCTTCCTTTCTTCCTCGTCCGGTTCCCTTTCTGTCTTACAGTCCGGACAGATCTTCCTTACGAGCCTCTGGGCCAGGATGCCGCTCAGGCTGCTGGCCGCCAGATACGGCTCCGCACCCATGTCCAGCATCCGCACCACAGTCCCCGCCGCGTTGTTCGTATGAAGTGTGGAAAGCACCAGATGGCCCGTTACCGCGGCCCGGACACTGGTCTTCAGCGTCTGGCTGTCCCTGGTCTCTCCTACCATGATCACGTCCGGATCCTGGCGCAGGGCAGCCCGGAGCCCCGTTTCAAACGTAAGCCCGGCCTGGGTATTGACCTGCATCTGGCTGATGCCCCGGATGTGCTTCTCCACTGGATCCTCAATGGCCACAATGTTCACCGGAAGCTCCGCCAGCCTCTCCAGGATCATATAAAGTGTCGTCGTTTTGCCGGAGCCTGTGGGCCCGGTGATATAAAAGATTCCGTTGGGCCGCTTTAAGATATCCAGGACCTTTCCATAATTTTCCTCACTCATGCCGAAGGTTTCCGGGCTGTCGATGACTGTATCTGTATTCAGAAAGCGGAGGACTGCCTTTTCGCCGTGTATGGTTGGGATCACGCTGACCCGCAGATCCGCCGGCTTCCCCTGGATGGAAGCCCTTATGTGGCCGTCCTGGGGAAGCCGCTTTTCCGCAATGTCCATATCCGCCATGACCTTCACACGGGTAAGGATCATGGGATGGTGCCTCATTTCCACAGCCGCACATACCTTCAGCCGCCCGTCTGTGCGCATCCGCACGGTCATCTGCTCCTCTCCCGGCTCCAGATGGATATCGCTGGCCTTTTTCCGGAGCCCCAGGGCCAGCAGATGGTCTACAAACTGCACCGCCATGTTTTCTCCGCCTTCCAGGCCCTTTAAAATTTCCATTTCCCTCATGAATCTCCTCCGTCTATGTACCAGACCGCCGGACAGGAAGCTCCCTCCGCGGCAGACTGCCCGGTCCTTCCGCTGCCTTCGAGCCTTCCAGTTCCATAAAAAGGAACGTTCAGAAGCTCCACCCTCCCAGTCCTCTCATATAGAAGCTCTTCTCCCTGGTTTACCCGTACCGTCAGCCAGAGGCTTCTTTCTCCTGCTGCCCGGATCCCGATCTCCACATCGGAAAAGCTCCCGAACGTATCCCCATCGATGCGGTTCCACGGCTTTTCTGAAAGCGATACAGATTCTGCGTATCTGAGCTCCCCGGCTGCCAGCTCAAAGACCGCGTCCCCTCTCATGGCTGCTGCTGTTTCACCGGACAGCCTGCGGGCAGTCCGCTGGGCCATGAGCATCAGGGGAAGGGCGGTCAAAAGCGCCGCTCCTGCCAGCATGGCAGCCGCCATCAGCTCCACCAGCGTAAATCCCCTGGTCCCCTTCATTCTGTCTCCCTCTGATCCGAAAACACAGGATCCAAAGACTGCCGTTCCAGCTCTCCTGTTCCCGGCTCCATTCCAAAGCCATAGATAAAAAGCTCTCTGTTACGGCCTATAACCGTCTGGCGGCGCACATAGCCCTCTCCGAAAATGTCTGTTCCGTCCCCTGTCCGCATCCTAAAGCGTGCCGGGACCTCCTGGACCGTATCCGTATCCTTCAGCTGTTCCGCCCGTCTCTCCATACGAAGGCCAAAGGAGATCCCCAGGCTCAGAATGCCCGAGGCCATCATCACCAGAGCCACAGCCGTGACCGCCTCCACCAGCGCATATCCCTTCTTTCCCATTTTCATTCCTCCAAAGGCTCTGCCGGAGCATACCGCACTGGTCTCCACACCGGTGCTGCCGCAGATGAAGGCGTGACCCCGCCGCCGCTTCCTTCCGTTTTCTCCAGGAGCAGGGAGACGGCCTCCGTCTGCCCTCCATAGGCGCACATCCCGTACAGGACCAGATTTCTGCCTTCCTCTCCGGCCCAGACAGTGACCGGGACCGTAAACGTTCCCAGACCGTCCTCCGGGATCACCTCCAGCTCTGTTTTCTCCGGCTCCATTTCCTCTCCCGGTCTGTTTCCTTCCATAATATCCTGCGCCAGAAGCCTCACCGCTGTCAGAGCCCCATCCCGGGCCACATTTTTCTCCAGAGTCCTCACGGTCTGCCGGTTCAGGGCCCGCCCCGATGCAAACAGGACAGAAGCCATCACCAGAAATACCAGGATCACTGCCATGGCCTCCAGCATGGCTGACCCCTTCATCCTCCGGAGCCGGCCTGCCCGGCGGCGGAAAATCTCCTTCCTGCACCGGGACCGTCCATTCCTATCCCATGTACCCATACATCCTCCAAAGCGGAACCATGATCCCCAGAAGGACTGCGCCGATGACCGCTCCCAGCCCCAGGATCATCACTGGCTCCACCAGGCTCACCAGACGGGAAACAGCCATATCCGCCTCGTATTCAAAGCTGTCTGCTGTATTTTTTAACATCACGTCCAGCTTTCCCGTTTCCTCCCCTGTGAGGACCATGAGAGCCAGCCTCCGGTCCAGCCCGTTCACATCCCTTATGGCCAGGCTGAGGGCCTCCCCGTTCTGAAGCCGTTCAGACAGGAACCGGGTCTGAAGCTCCACATACCGGTTTCCCACAGTCCTTCCTGCCGTTTCCAGACACGTCAGCATGGGGATGCCGCTGGCATACAGAATGCTTAAGGATTCAGCAAACCGGAATGTATAGACCGACCGCAGGAGCCTTCCAGCCACTGGAAGCCTCAGACGCAGACGGTCCAGAAACAGCCGGATCCTCCGTTTTTTCCCCGCGCGTTCCCAGACCGCTGTCCACAGGACCGTGAAAACCAGGACCAGATACCACCATTCCTTCAGAAATATACTGGCCGCCATGAGAAAACGGGTGAACTGCGGAAGCTCCATTTCTCCAAGCAGCGGCTCCAGCGTGGGCATGATCACAAGAAAAACAGCCAGAACCAGAAAGACCGACAGGAGCCCCAGAAATTTCGGATACAGGAGCGCTCCCTGGATCCGGCGCTGCATCCGGTGCTCCTTCCGGTAATGGACCGCCAGCCTTCCGGCCATTTCCTGCACGGTCCCTCCCGCCTCCCCTGCACGGATCATGTTGACGGCCATTTCCGGGAATACGCCCGTCTGCTCCATGGCGCTGCTGGCCAGGGTCCCCTTCTCCATCTTCCTGCGGAGTTCTTCATATATTTTCCGGAACCTTCTGCTGTCCGTACAGTCCCCAAGGATCCCCAGCGCCCTGCATAACGGGATCCCCGATCCGGTCATCACCGCCATCTGCTGAAAAAAATCAGCCAGCTCCCCGGATCTCCATTCCTTTTTTCTTTTAATGCCTTCCATATATACGTCTCCCTGCGCGTACTCAGCCAAAAAGCCCCGCATACCAGAAAAAGATCCTCTCTCCATAAAACAGGCTGATCCCAAGTCCCAGACACAGGGCCGGGCCAAAGGCCATATGGGCCCCCTCCCCAGGCTTCGCCCGTCCCGATGCCAGAAGCCATACCGCCTCCAGCCCGCCCAGCAGAAAGCCAAGGAACACGCCGGGAAGGAGCGCCCTCCAGCCCAGATAAAAGCCCATGATGGAAAGCAGAAGGATATCTCCGCCGCCAAAGGCCTCCTTTACGACCATGCATAATGTATACATAGGAACCGACACACAGACCATGCCCATCAGACGCTCCCCCACAGGCAGCCCCGGGAAAAGAAAAAAGTCCGCCAGGGCACATATGGCCAGAGCGCCGCTTAAGGCGTATGGGATCTCCATGGTCCTCCCATCGATCCAGCCAATGACTGCCAGCAGACCCGCTGTGACGAGCTCCAGTAAAAGTTCCTCCATTCCTTGCCTCCAGTATAGCAAAAGCGCCGCACATCCTTTCATGCGCCGCGCCAGAGTTTATGCTTCTGTATATGTCCCGTCCACAGTATCAAAGACCCAGTCTGAGCCTTCACCATGAAAGACGACCGCCGTACAGGCGGCTCCGTCCCTTCCGTTTTCCAGGTAAATGGAAAAGGTTCCGGCAGAGCCTCCGCTCCCCGGCGTTCCCTCTCCGGACCCGATTCCGCCAACACCGGAAAGCTCCTCCACATCCTTCAGAAACCTTTCCATATCCAGGTCCTCCACTGTGACCGTGCCTTCTCCAGCCTTCAGAAAAGCCTCCTCCAGACAGGACTGGGCCGCCACATAAATGGCCCGGCATTCAGACAGATGCTCTGCCGCCCTGGCCTTTTTCACATAGCCCGCAAAAACCGGAGTTGCCGCAGCGGCCAGGACCGCCATGATCACGATCACGACCATCAGCTCCACCAGAGTAAACCCCTTCTTTGCTTTCTTCATCCTGCTGTCCTCCCAGATCGTACTCTCCCGCCGTCAAATGCGCGTCAGCACCCTAATCTTAATAAAATTGCCAGAATTTGTCAATCTTATCCAGATATTGCGGATAAATGGAGGATCCGGCTGCAGATCTTTTCCAAAAGCTCCTGGGAATGGCTCACTGCCACCAGGGAGATCCCCCGGCTCTGGGTCTCCTTTAAAAGGGCGCTCCAGATCTGCCTCTGGGTGATCAGATCCAGCATAGCCGTGATCTCGTCGGCCAGAAGGATCTCCGTTCTCTGTCCCAGGGCCCGGGCGATGCTAAACCGCTGGAGCTCCCCGCCGGATACCTCTGCCGGATACCGTTCCTTCCACTCCTCCAGGATCCCCATTTCCTTTTCTATACGCCCTCTCATGATGCCGCCGTCCTCCGGCCAGTCCCCCTCCGCCAGCACCGTTTTCAGCCGTCTGGCCGGGTTTACCGAAAGCTCCGGGTGCTGCCAGATCATCTGGACCGGGACATATCCCCGGAAGCGCTCCAGAGGAGTCCCGTCCAGCAGCACCTCCCCGCTTTCCGGCCTTTCATATCCGGCCAGGATCTTTAAAAGCGTAGTCTTTCCAAAGCCGCTGGGGGCCATGATCCCCACCCGTTCCCCGCTTTCCACAGTCAGATCCACGTGGGCCAGGACCTGTCTCTCTCCTTCCCCGTACCTAAAGGAAATATCCCTTGCTTCCAGTTTCATCGTCCATATTCCTTTCTCATATATTCCAGGATCCCTTCATCGGGGACACCGCCCTCCCGGTCATTTTCCAAAGCGTCCGCGGACGGCCACTTCCCCGGCATGGACCGGCAAAGGGCTTTTGTATACGGATGCTTCAGCAGACCTTCATCCAGAAAGGAGAAGGCTTCTGTTTCCTCCACGGTCCTGCCTCCGTAAAGCACCGTCACCCGGTCCGCCGACCGGACCGCCAGCTCCAGATCATGGGTGATGAGGAGCACACCGGCCCCCCGGTCTGCCATCCGCCTGAAATGATCCATGACCCCCATGGCCGTTTTCTTATCAAGCCCCGGCGTGGGCTCGTCGGCAATGACTAACTCTGCGTCCTCCATGGCCGCCGTGGAGATCAGCACCCGCCTGGCCATACCGCCCGAAAGCTGGAAGGGATACTTGTCCATGACCTCCAGGCCCAGTCCACAGGAGCTCAGGATATTTTTGCATTTTTCCAGAATTTCCGGATTTTTTCTTCCTTTTGTTAGCTGCTGCCCGGTCTTCATCAGCGGATCCAGATACGTCACGCTCTGGGGCACCAGGACCAGCTCACGGCCCCTCAGCCGCCGGACACGCCCACTGGTCAGCGGCGTTCCTTTAAACAGGATCTCCCCGCTCATGGAGGCATTATATGGAAGGATCCCCATGACCGCGTGGGCCAGCAGGCTCTTTCCCGATCCGCTGGCACCCACCACGGCCACGATCTCCCCGCTCCGGATCCTCAGATCCAGGTCTGTGACCGCCTGGATCTCCTTCCGTCCAAAGCCCCGGTCATACTGGGTGAAGGATACGGACAGGCCCTTTACTGTGAGGATCTCCTCCTCTGATCTGTGATTCTCCATATGTTCCTCCTCTTTACTCATGGACACTGCCCGGAGCCGCCATCCGGCATATGGTCTGCCCCGCATAATGGAACATCAGCACCACCGCCGTCAGAAGAAGCCCCGGAAACAGCGCCAGCCACCATTTTCCCATGGCCAGATATTTCATGCTCTCCGATAAAATGATCCCAATGGCCGGTTCCTCCGGCGAAAGGCCGAACCCCAGAAAGGTGATGCTGGCCTCGTGGAGGATGGCATGGGGGAACATGAGGATCAGCCCGGTGATAAACTGCGGCAGAAGATTCGGTGCCATATGATGGAACGCAAGATAAGCCCTGCTCTTTCCCAGCTTCCCAGCGATCCGGATATACGGACTCTCCCGGAGCTGGAACACCTCCCCGCGGATCAGCCTGGCCAGAGACGCCCAGTGGGTAAGTGCGATGCCAAGGGTCACGCCCCAGAAGCCCTTTCCGCAGGCAAAGGAGATCAGGATCAGAAGCAGCATGTGGGGGATCCCCATGACCAGATCGATCAGAAGGGTCACAAGCCCGTCCACTGCCCGTCCCAGGACCGCGGCCGAAAGCCCCAGGAGAAAGGCGATGACCGCGCTGACCGCGGCCGTTAAAAGTCCCAGGCGGATGCTCATGGAAAGGCCCGCCACAGTACGGACAAACATATCCCGCCCCATCCAGTCAGTGCCGAACAGATATCCGGCACAGGGAGGAAGGTTCTTCCTTGAAAAATCCGTGACCGATGCCGCATCCTGCCATACATACCCAAAAACGGCCACCAGGAGCAGGAACAGGACCGACGCCCCAAACAATACCATGGAAAAAAGGCGGCGGTTCCCCAGCCTCTTCCCGTTTTCTCTTTTCTTCATACCGCTCATCGGGCCGCTCCTTTCCGGATCCTGGGATCCACGATTCCATAAAGAACGCTGGCCGCCAGGTTCCCGGAAGCTGCCAGTACCGCCGTGACCACTGTGATCCCCAGAAGAAGGGGCACGTCGCTTCCCAGTCCGGCTGTCACTGCCGCCTGGCCCAGTCCCGGATAGGAAAATACCTGCTCCACCAGAACAGAGCCGCCGATGATCTCGCTGATGGATGCAAACTGCAAGGTCATGGCAGGGATCAGCACATTCCGGAGGCCGTGGCGGAGGACGATGGACGTTTCCGACTCTCCTCTGGCCCTGGCAAACAGCACAAAGTCGCTTTCCATGATGCTGACCATTTTTTCCCTGGTATGGAGGGCCACTGAGGAGATCCCCGTAAGACTTAAGGCCGCCGCCGGCAGGACTGCATGGCGGATCCTGTCTCCGAGGGCGATCTCCTCCGCCGTTATGCCGATGGGGACGCTTAAGCCGATGGGAAACCACTTAAAATAAACGGCAAAGACCATAAGAAGGACCATGGCGGTCCAGAAGGCAGGGGTGCTGGCTGCCAGGAGAGAATATCCCGTTACCAGCCGGTCACAGATCCCTCCCCGTTTTCTTCCAGCCAGAACTCCCAGGGTAAAGCCCAGCAGGCCCGAAAGCAGCCAGGAAGAGGCCAGGAGCCAGAGAGAGTTGGAAAGCTTTTCCCAGATCACCTCCGCCACTGGTCTCCGATACAGAAGGGAGGTCCCCATATCTCCTCTCAGAACATCCGCCGCCCAGGAAAGATACCGCTCTGCCGGAGGCAGGTCCACTCCCCAGTATCCCTTAAGCCGCTCTACCTGCTCCGGACTCATGGCTCCAAGGGCCGCCTGGCCCACATTGGTCTGAAGGGGATCCACCGGAGAAACAGAAAGAAGGACAAAGGCCAGGATGCTCACCAGGGCCACCAGAAGGGCCATACGGGCAGTCTGGAAGACCAGAAGCCCCCAGACTGTTTTTCCAGTTCCATGGCCCGTCCTTCCGCTCCGGCGCGCCTTCCGGCCTACTCCCATGTCCACTGGTCCACATTATTTACGATGGACCAGCCATGGCCGTGGGGATGGAGCTTCTGCTCCGCCACCTGGAGCCCATCCTTCACCCAGTACAGATGATCGATGTTCACCAGCCAGATCCAGGGAAGATCCCCCTCCTGGGTAATGCCGGACTCTCCGTCCCACTGGGCCTTTTTCCACAGCTCATAAGAAGCCTCCAGATCCGTACAGGCCAGGGCCTCGTCCATATAGGCGTCCACAGCCCCGTTGGCATAGGGAGAATACTGGGCATACTTCCCGCCCGGCCTTGTGTGGTAGATATTATAAAGCTCCATGGGCGTGTGGGCTCCCCATCCCCACATCAGAGGCTCCGACTGGGCCCGGTCATAGGCCGTATCCCAGCCCACGCCTTCCACAGTCACATGGATCCCAAACGCTGCCAGCTGGTTGGCCGTATCCTCTGAAAGGGCCTGGCGGACCGAATCTCCTGCGGAGTAAAGCATTGTGAATCCAGCCTTCTTTCCATCCTTTTCCCGGATCCCGTCCGCTCCTGTCTTCCATCCGGCCTCATCCAGAAGCCGCTCCGCCTCCTGGGGATCGAAGGCAGCTTCAGAATCCTTGCTGTACCAGGGCATCTTGTCGCAGACGCTGTACGCAATGGTCCCGTGGCCGTTGAGCACATGGTCGATCATGGCCTGCCGGTCGATGGCCAGGTTAATGGCCCGGCGGACACGGACGTCACTGGTGAAATCATTTCCAATGGGAACTCCGTTTTCATCGGTCTCCCCGGCCGGCACAGCCGGAAGATTAAAGCCCCGGTTGTCCACCGTCTCACAGGAAAACAGCGAAAAGCCGTCCATGCTCTGGTCCGAGTAGGCCGCCGAGGTGTAGGCCAGATCCACCTGGCCTGAAAGAGCCGCCGCATAGGCCGCGTCCTCCTCCATGAACAGCACCGTCACCTTCTTCATCCTCGGAGCTTCCCCGTAATAATCCGGATTGGCCTCAAAGATCACCTGCTGCCCCTTGTCCCACTGCTTTAAAATATATCGTCCGGAGCCAATGGGCTTCTGTCCGTAATCCGGGCCATAGGCGTGTTCCGGAACGATCCCTGTGATGGCCATGGTATAAGGCCAGATGGAGTAGGGCCGGTTCATATGGAACTCCACGGTGGTATCGTCCACCGCAACGGCCTCCTTCAGCATGGTAAAATCGTTGACAGAGCTTGTATCCTTCAGCGTGTTATAGGTAAAGGCCACATCCTCTGCGGTCAGCGGCTCTCCGTCCGTAAATCTCACATCATCCCGGATCTTCACCTGCCAGGTGAGCCCGTCCTCACTGGCCTGGACGTCCTCCGCCAGATCATAGCCGATCTTAAGGTCCGGCGTGGTCACCGTCAGAGTGCTCTGGATCAGAGGCTCGTGGACGTGCTCACCGGCTCCCCAGCCGTATGCCGGGTCAAAGCCTGCTTCCGGCTCCGATGTGGGGCCCATGACCACGACGACCGAATCCCTGGTCTCAGTCTCTGCAGACTGGGAGCTTCCGCTTTCCGCCGTCCCGGCTCCCTCTGTCCCCTTACTGCCTTCTGCCTCTGTATTTCCTGCCGTTTCTGCGTTTTCCTGTCCACCGGAGCAGCCCGTCACACAGGAGGCCGCCAGCGCCGCCGCCAGAAGGGCGGCTGTCACTCTCCATTTCTTTTGATATCTCATACGTTTCCTCTCCTTTTTCTGCAAAACCATAAGAAATACGCTGCGCAGGTTTCTCATGGCTATCGCGGCAGCCGCCAAGGTCTCGTGCACACGCAGACTCTGGCTCGCTGCCCGCGCAAATAAAAAGGTACCAGAAAAATCAGGGAGCTTCTGTTCCCTGTACCTTCCTGGTACCTGATATCTGCGTGTTTTTTAGTCGCGGCCCATGCCGCCTGCATCCTTCTGGGTGCGGTATGCGGCTTCTGCCGCGCATATGTATTATCATAAAGTCTCCCGCCGGAAAGGTCAACTATTTTTTAAATTATACCGGACACCATATAAATCGTTCTCCTTATATGATACCATATCTTTGCTGTCGACTCTTTCCAGCGGGAGGAGGTGAGCAGGTGGAGCTATTGGCTTCATTTTTAGTTTCTGTCGGAGCAAGTGTAGTAAGTTACTACATATGCAGATGGCTGGATAGAAACTAACGGACAGTAACAGCCTGAACGGACCAGCTCACCGAAACGAGCGAGAAACCCCAGCGGAGTCAGCACCTCCTCTGGGGTTTCGCTTTTGCAGATGAAACTATTGGCTGTTTTCATATTGATGATATATATATAAATGAAAAATGTCAAGTGTCTCCGGTATAAAATCGTATCAGGATCTCCTCACCTCCTCCGTTTCAGAAGACAGTACGCCACCCCTGTCAGAGTACTCACCGCCGTCGCCGCCAGCGCCGGGCCCACGATGGCAGACGGGCTCACGCTGCCGTACTGGCTCCGGTAGGCGATCATATTGATGGGGATCAGCTGAAGGGACGAGATATTGACGATCAGAAACGTACACATTTCATTACTGGCCGTTCCCCTTCCGAAGGCCCCCGGCTTTTTCTGCCTTCTCCGCTCCTCCTCCAAAGCTTCCAGCTCCTCCATGGCCTTTAGCCCGGCGGGGGTCGCCGCCCAGCCCAGGCCCAGCATATTGGCGATCATATTGGTGGAGATATGGGCCGCCGCCGGATGGTCCTCCGGCATATCCGGAAATAAAAGCCGGATCACCGGCCTCATCTTTTTCGTCAGCGCCTCGATGAGCCCGGCCTCTTCCCCGACCTTAAGGATCCCGCACCAGAAGGACATGATCCCCAGCATCGTTAAGCACAGGGTCACTGCCTCCCTGGCCGAATCCAGCGCTCCATTGGTCACCTGGGCCAGATTTCCATGGAACGCTCCCCACAGGATCCCCAGGGCCATCATCCCGGCCCACAGATAATTTAACATATAAAAATCCCACCCCTCTGCCAGATTTTATGACAGAAGGGCGGGATTTATTCGCTTTCCTCCTCCGGCTCCACGCCGCAAAGCTTCCGCATTACCTCCGGCACAGTCTCGATCCTCTTGCACCGGTACGCGTTGCTTCCGCAGAACAGCAGGGCTTCCTCTATATTTCCCTCAGCAGCATGGATGAGCGCCCGGGTGATGCAGTACGGGGTCTCCGCCGGATTGCAGTGCTCCAGGCACCGGAAGCACCCCTTCACCGGGATCCTTCCCTCCTGGACCCTTTCCAGGAACCGGTTCCGTATGGCCCTTCCAGGCATTCCCACCGGGCTCTTTACGATCACGATGTCCTTTTCCTCCGCATCCAGATACGCCTGCTTATAGGCAGGATCCGCGTCACATTCCTCTGTGGTCACGAAACGGGTCGCCACCTGGACGCCGTCGGCCCCCAGACGGAGCTGGCGCAGCACGTCCTCATGGTCAAAGATCCCTCCGGCCGTCACCACCGGGATCTCCTTTTTATACTTTCCGGCAAACTCCTTCACCACGCCGATGATGCCGCGGATCTCCGCTTCATACTTCTCTCTTTTATACGTTTTTGACACACACTGAGTGTCAACTTCATATTCAGAAAGCTCTTCCCTGGAAAATCCCAGGTGGCCTCCGGCACATGGCCCCTCCACCACCACAAAGTCTGGAGCCATTTTATGCTTCCGGTCCCACATCTTGCAGATCACCGACGCCGACTTGATGGAGGAAACAATGGGAGCCAGCATGGGACGGCGAAGACACTCTTCCCCCATTTCCTCTGCAGCCTCCTTCACATATCTGGGCAGATCCACCGGAAGCCCCGCGCCGGAGATGATCACATCCGCTCCAGCCTTCACGGCCTCCTTCACATACCGGGCATACTCCTTCGTAGCTACCATGATATTAAAGCCCAGGATCCCCTCCGGGGCGGTCTTCCTGGCCTTTTTAAGCTCCTCATGGATCGCTCTCAGATTAGCCCCCATGGGATCCTTTAAAAAATCCGGATCCTTAAAGCCGATCTGGGCCGTGGAAATGATCCCGATCCCTCCGGCCTTTGCCACAGCCCCCGCCAGGGACGAAAGGCTGATCCCAACGCCCATGCCGCCCTGGATCACCGGGTATTCTGCCGTCAGCGGACCGATCTTCAACGGCTTTAACTGTAACGCTGCTTCTCCCATAACTCCCTCTTTTCCCCGGCTTACGGCCGGTCTGTCCTAAAATCTGCGGAACCGCTCATACCGGAGGAGTGCCGTCTCCTCCGGATCCACGTCTCTCCAGTCCTCCAGGAACCGGCTTAAGGCCTGGTCCAGATAAGAAGCAATGGCCGGAAGCGTTTCCTTACATGCCGGCTCCTCCTCCGGGATCACCCGCTCGATGATCCCCAGCTCATAAAGCTCTCTGGCCGTGATCTTCATGACTCCGGCCGCCTCTCCGGCCCGTTTGCTGTCCTTCCATAGGATCGAGGCAAAGCCCTCCGGCGACAATACGGAATAAATGGCGTTTTCCATCATCCATACCTCGTTGGCCACAGCCATGGCCAGGGCGCCGCCGCTCCCGCCTTCTCCAATGACAATGGAGAGCACCGGAACCTTAAGCCCCGACATCTCCATAAGATTTCTGGCAATAGCCTCGCCCTGGCCCCGCTCCTCGGCCTCAAGGCCGCAGAATGCGCCGGGGGTATCCACAAAGCAGATCACCGGGCGGCCGAAGGTCTCCGCCTGCTTCATGAGCCGCAGGGCCTTCCGGTAGCCGTCGGGAGAAGGCATACCGAAATTCCGGTGGATATTGTCTTTAGTGGTCTTTCCCTTCTCCTGTCCGATCACCGTCACAGGGATCCCATGGAACTCTGCGATCCCGCCGATGATGGCCCCGTCGTCTTTGAAGTACCGGTCTCCATGAAATTCCATGAAATTTTCAAATAATGCATCAATATAATCAGAAGCCACCAGCCGGTCGGCCTTCCTTGAAAGGAGCACCGAATCCCAGGCGCTCCGGATCACGGCTCCGGCCCGGCTCTGGACGGCTGAAAGAAGAGAGCCTTTGATGCCGTCGGAGTTCTCTGCCTGCTTCCGCGCCCCGCCGCCGTTCCCGGCGCTGTCTCCGCCAGCTGTTCCTTCCTCTTTCCGATGGAGCCACAGGATGGTCTCCAGGGTCTGTTTTAATTCCTTCCGTTCCACGATCTTATCCACAAAGCCGTGATCCAGAAGAAACTCTGCTCTCTGGAACCCCTCCGGCAGCTTCTGGCCGATGGTCTGCTCGATGACCCTGGGGCCGGCAAAGCCGATGAGGGCCCCCGGTTCCGCCAGGATGATATCTCCCAGCATGGCAAAGCTGGCGGTGACGCCTCCGGTGGTAGGATCCGTCAGCACGCTGACAAAGAGCTGGCCCGCATCATGGTGGTGCTTAAGGGCCGCCGCCGTCTTGGCCATCTGCATCAGGGAAACGATCCCTTCCTGCATCCTGGCGCCGCCGGAGCAGGCAAAAAGCACCACTGGAAGCTTTTCCCTGGTGGCCCGTTCCACAGCCCTGGTGATCTTCTCACCCACATTGTGGCCCATGCTGCTCATAAGGAACCTGGCATCACAGACGCCGATCACTGCCGGATTGCCGCCGATCCTTCCGCAGCCGGTGACGATGGCCTCGTTGAGCCTGGACTTTTCCCTGGCTGCCTCCAGCTTTTTTTCATATCCCGGGAAGTTTAAGGGATTGGAGACCTCCATCTCCCGGTCCCACTCCTCAAAGGTACCTGGATCCGTGACCATCTGGAGCCTCCTCCAGGCATGGACGCGGAAATAGCCTCCGCATTTGGGGCAGACATAAAAATTCTCTCTTACATCCTCCACGTAGATGGGTTTCCCACACTTATTGCACTTTCTCCACATTCCGGCCGGAATCCCCGGTTCCTCTTCCTGTTTTTCCGTCCGCTCCGCTTCCGGGGCGCGGTATCTGGTGTCGATCTTTGTATATGTCTTCTTGAACATATCCCGCAGCATGGAAAACCTCCTTCACTATCAGCAGTCTGGAAAATGGGACGGGATAAAATCCGTATCCACATTTCCATCTTCAAAATCCCTGTCTCCGATGAGCTCATACTGGAAATCCACATTGGTGGTGATCCCCTCGATGACCAGCTCTCCCAGGGCGCTCCGCATCTTGGCAATGGCCGATGGCCGGTCCTTGTCGTGGACGATGAGCTTTAAGATCATGGAATCATAGTTGGGCGGGATCGTATAATTATTATAGACCGCCGTATCCACCCGGACCCCGCGCCCGCCGGGAAGATGGATATCCGTGATGGTGCCCGGACACGGCATAAAGTGCTTATCCGGGTTTTCGGCATTGATCCGGCACTCAATGGCATGGCCGGTGATCTGGATATCCTCCTGGGTCACAGACAGCGGCTCCCCCGCCGCGATCCGGATCTGCTCCTTAATAAGGTCCAGATCCGTCACCGCCTCGGTCACCGGATGCTCCACCTGGATCCTGGTATTCATTTCCATGAAATAAAATTCTTTATTTTTATCCAAAAGGAACTCAATGGTCCCTGCATTCTCATAATGTACGGATCTTGCGGCCTTCACCGCCGCCTGGCCCATACGCTCACGAAGCTCTTCTGAGATAGCCGCCGACGGGGCCTCCTCCAAAAGCTTCTGGTGGCGTCTCTGAATGGAGCAGTCCCGCTCTCCCAGATGGACCACATTTCCAAAGCTGTCCGCCAGGATCTGGAACTCGATGTGTCTGGGACGCTCCACAAACCGCTCGATGTACATGGTATCATCGGAAAATCCCTTGACCGATTCCATCTGGGCGTTCTGGAAATTGGACGCAAAATCGTCTTCCCCATAGGAGACCCGCATCCCCTTTCCGCCGCCGCCGCTGGACGCCTTGATCATCACAGGAAAGCCCACCTCTCTGGCAGTCTTTAAGCCCTCCTCCACCGTAAATACCGGCTCCTTACTTCCAGGGATCACCGGAACTCCGGCCTCCATCATGGTCTTTCTGGCCTCGGACTTATTTCCCATCCGGTGGATCACCTCTGCCGGAGGGCCGATGAACCGGATATGACATTTCTCGCACAGCTCTGCAAACCTGGCGTTTTCCGACAAAAATCCAAAGCCGGGATGGATGGCGTCCGCCTTCATGGCCACGCAGGCCGTAAGGATCTGCTCCATATTCAGATAGCTTTCTGCCGACGGGGCGGGGCCGATGCAGATGGCCTCGTCCGCTAACAGCGTATGAAGGGCGTCCCGGTCTGCCTCTGAATAGACAGCCACCGTTTTGATCCCCATTTCCCGGCATGCCCGGATGATCCGCACCGCGATCTCCCCGCGGTTGGCGATCAGAATTTTCTGAAACATATCTTCACCAGCCCTAACCGATCATAAACGTAAGCTCTGCGCTCACTGCGATCTTTCCGTCCACGGTGGCCGTGGCCTTTCCAACGCCCACCGGCCCTTTCCGCTTAATGATCTCACATTCCAGGCGGAGTCTGTCGCCGGGAACTACCTTTTTCTTAAATTTCACCCGGTCCATGCCGCCGAAATACGCCGTTTTTCCCTTATTTTCCTCCATGCTGAGGACGGCCACGGCTCCTGTCTGGGCCAGGGCCTCCACGATCAGGACACCCGGCATCACCGGCTCCTCCGGGAAGTGGCCGGAAAAATACGGCTCATTATATGTGACTGCTTTATATCCAACAGCCCGCACGCCCGGCTCCAGCTCCTCGATGCAGTCCACCAGAAGAAATGG
>NZ_JAXXBR010000088.1:0-40784 GCF_037242085.1 Alitiscatomonas sp.
GTTAAGACATCGCCCTTTCACGGCGGTAACACGAGTTCGAATCTCGTTGGGGTCACTCCTGGAATATTTAGTGTTCCAGTGCATACAATAGAATATGGCGCGATAGCCAAGCGGTAAGGCGTGGGTCTGCAACACCCTGATCACCGGTTCAAATCCGGTTCGCGCCTCTTGAGGAATCACAGAAATGTGGTTCCTTTTTAGTGGAAAGAGCCGTTTTGGAACAAGTTGGTACACTATAAATCGAAAGATAAAGGTATAGATAAGAGCAGGTGTTCAAATTTTAGAGAGTTTGTTCATCTGCTTTCTCTATGGATGAGGATTTGATAACCGCATCCAGTAGCTGTACCTTCTGGTCGGAAGGACAATTCAGTTTTTTAATATGCTGATTGACCAAACTTGTGTGGACACCGGCAACACGCTCTGCCAATTCACGCTGACCTTCTATGGTTTTAGGATAATGGACAATTACATTGATTGGAGCACTCTTTCTTGCGATACCACGCAACTCCCTCGTTATTTTAGTCTATGCTAATTGCTTCATTTCATAGTTGTGCTATCATCGAGGAAAATGACAAATTTTTAAAGAAATTACAATCTGTAGAATTGTTAAAAGAAGAGGATATCTACGCATTAAAAGAGAAAATACATATGAACAGAACTTATGATGTTTATATGAGATTGTAATTTGATAATTCTACAACTTTAACTCTTGTCAAAAAATAATATATGCTTATTAAGCAGTCATGCATTTTGGTGTGTGGCTGCTTTTTTAATAAGAACATGATTAAAACACGGGATAATAATTGCTACTAAAGCATATAATGTGATTGTAGAATAGAAAAATGCAACAATTCACAAAAATCTATTCCGATTCCCGCTGATATATTGATTTTTGAAGTCTATCTGGATATAATGGAATAGAAAAATGCAACATATTGCAAAAATCTTTCGCAAGGAGGTTTTAAGATGGAAATTCGCAGAGATTTTTATTTGAATAAACTGACAAAAAGAAAAAATAATGGAATGATTAAGGTAATTACAGGTATTCGTCGATGTGGAAAATCCTATTTGTTGAATAATCTGTTTTATCATCACTTATTGGAAAGTGGAGTTGATACAGACCACATTATCCGTTTTGCCTTTGACTCAGCTGAGGATCTTTATATGATTGGCGAAAGCCTAATTCAGATTGAAAAGGAAAAGCGTGGAGTTGATCCTGAAAAATTCATGGCATATATCCGTTCCAAAGTTGTAGGTGAAGGAATGTATTATCTGCTGCTTGATGAAATTCAGATGTTGGATTGCTTTGAAGCTGTTCTGAATGGTTACCTTCGTAAAGCTAATATGGATGTATTTGTGACCGGAAGTAACGCAAAACTCCTGTCCAAAGATATAGCCACTGAGTTTGCCGGTCGTGGTGACGAGGTTCATATGTATCCCCTGAGCTTTGCCGAGTTTATGACTATTTACAACGGTGATAAGTATATGGGATTATCTGAATATATGCTATATGGCGGTATCCCTCTGGTTGTTCTTCGAGAGGGAGCAAACGATAAGGCAGTTGTATTGCAGAATCTGTTCAATGAGATTTATCTTCGAGATATTACCAAGCGTAACAGAGTAAAGAACATTGGAGAACTGGAAGATCTTCTGAACATTCTTTCCTCTGCCATTGGTTCGCCGACCAATCCTGAAAAATTGAAGAATACTTTCAAGACGGTAAAGAAATCCAGAATTACTTCCGCTACCATTAAGAAATATCTGGATTATTTTGAGGATTCTTTCTTGATTGAATCAGCGCAAAGATATGACATTAAAGGAAAAGCATATATTGAAACACCAAAGAAATATTACTTTTCCGATCTTGGACTTCGCAATGCCAGAATCAATTTCCGACAGTTCGAGCAGACCCATTCTATGGAGAATGTAATTTATAACGAACTTCGTATGCGTGGCTACGGCGTGGACGTAGGTGTAATACCGATTGCGGAACGCAATCAGGAAGGTAAGGTTATCCGCAAACAACTTGAAGTTGATTTTGTATGCAATCTTGGTTCTTTCAGATACTATATCCAGTCAGCATATTCACTTCCTGATGAAGCGAAGCGTACTCAGGAAATCAGACCGTTCAGAAAGATTGATGATTCTTTCAAAAAGATTGTTGTTACCAAAGACATCGTTCAGCCACACTACGATGAGTATGGTATTTTGACTGTGAACATTTATGACTTCCTTCTTGATCCGCAGATTCTTGAAAAATAAACAATGTAAACTCATGTTGCGGGATGTAAAGCTGATGTGGTGGAGTTACTTGATAGTATTAGGTACAATGAAATCACAAAAGTAAAGTCCAGCTAAGAAATGTCAAGAGGTGATATGAAAAAAGGGTAACCTTAACAGACCATTCCGATATATTGGATTGGTCGCGAACGAAATATTGAGAGTGCCGTGTTGATTATGCGGCTTGCAGTATCTTGTCTGGATGCTCCGCAGCGAATTGCTGGCAGTGCTCTTCCGGGGTGATGATCTCGAAAGGTTTGTTATCCCGAAGCATGGCAAAGATGATGTTGCAGATCTTATGCATGACAGAGCCCATTGCTGCCGGTCTTTTCTTGCCGGAGCACTTCCGGGTGTAGTAGTCGTAAACTACAGGATTCACAGGTGTGCCGCTCCCTTTATCAACCTTTACGTTATTGAGTGTGACCATGTAAAGAACCCGTCTGGCAAGGTTGGAACCGCGTTTGGACATATGGATTTTTCTTTTGTTTCTATTAATACTGAAGATGATGACGAAACAGAGGAATTGGTGGACTTTTCCGATGTGGATTATGAGGATGACCGCCTGGGAAAAACTAATTTAATTATGCTATACTATAAAAAAGTCGTATTAGGAATGGTAGGGGGATCTATGGAGATAGAGTTAAAACGGGATATATACGAAGAACTGCTTAAATGGAAAAACGAAGTTCAGGACTTGTTTTGGAACTGGAAGGAGCCAGACAGGTTGGCAAGACTTATATTTTGGATAAATTTGCAAGAGAGCAGTATCAGCAGTATATTTATATTAATATGATTGGGGAATCAGGAGAATATTTTCTGGAATGTTACGAAAAGGCGTATCATCGAAGAAATGTACAGGACGAGGCAGAAAAGGGCATGGCCGCAGTACTGAAGACGTATGCTTCTGACTTTGTAGACAGCAGGGAGACAATCGTTGTTATTGATGAGATACAGGAGTCTCCGGTGATCTACAGCCGAATCCGCGAATTTGCCAGGGATTTTTCCTGCGATTTTATTGTAACAGGAAGTTATTTGGGAAAGACACGGGAAAAAGAATTTTTCCTTTCTGCTGGAGATACGGATACCCTGGTTATGGGGACTCTGTCTTTTCCAGAGTTTTTGGGGGCATTTGGAAAAAGGGATCTGTATGAGACCCTTACTCTGGACGGGAAGGACGATCATGCCAGGTATGATGAAATCAAGGATTATTTTGATTTATACTGCCAGCTTGGCGGTTATCCAAGAGTTGTCCAAAACTATTTGGAAACCGGAGATCTGAGCCAAAGCCGGAGGCTGGTGGAGCGGATTATCGATATTTTTATCAAGGAGTCATCCAGATATTTTGAATCCGAACTGGATATTGAGATATTCGGGCAGTTATTTCAGGCAATCGCAATTATGCTTTTAAAGGAAAAGAGAGGTACGGAAGATCTGGTAACAGACTTATCCAAAATCGTCTTTAAAGAAGAAAGTGGACGGGTTTCTAAGAAGATGATAAATCATGCCAGAAGCTGGCTGTATTTATCTCACGTAATCGGTTATTGCAGCAAAAGTATTAATTGCGACCATTTAAGCATTGTAGATAACTGCAGATATTATTATATGGATTTGGGAGTTGCTGCTTATTTTCTGAGAAAGACCGGAGAATCAGATACAGCTACAAAAGGAATTCTATGCGAAAACTTTGTGTATTTGGAACTTTTGAATCGGTTGAGGAACACAGACAGTATTGCAGGAACCGTGCCATGGTTTGCCGTATACCAGCAGACGGGTGGAGTACTGGATTTTTATGTCAGAAGTCTGCTGGATTATAAGAATTACGGATTGGAAGTAAAAGCAGGAAAGAGCGCAGGAAATACAGCATCCACTTTATTGGAAGCAGGCTTACTGGATTTCCTGTATCATCTAAAAGGTAATACCTACGGTGAAATTACGGAGGATGGAAAAGTCCAGACAGTACCGCTCTACCTGGCTGGCAGAATCAGGTTTGATAAGGGAGTGTGATTCTTACAGGGTTACCGGAAGGGGCCGAGTATACGGTGACTGAGTTAGATGCGAATACAGATGGCTATATAACAGATCCATCTGGAGGGGCCATATGAATCTGTTCGAGCAGACGTTTAGGAAAATGTAAATCTTCCGGAAAAAATGGATGTGGTGGAAATTACGGATATGCCTGTCGGATCAGATGTAACAGAGAATGTTAAAATACCTAAAAACGGAGACGCCAACCGGGCATGGCTATGGGGGCTTTTAGGTATCACATCATTGATAGGATTATGTTCGGTATGCATTTATTGGATCTTTAGAATAAAAGATACACAAAAGAAGTAAAGTAAGAAATTTTATAAAGGTGCCGCAATGTATCATATTTAATGATTGTGCGGCACCTTTGCTTTTATTTTTCAATTTTTTCTGTTTATTCTTCCCATCCCTCTAATTTTATTTTATAATAGACATATTGAGGGAGGGGATTACAACTACATGAAGACAAAAGAACGACTGCAAACGACTCTGGACCGCCTGCCCTACGGGCCGGAAGGCATGCCGGAGGACCAGAAGGTAAGCAAAAAACTCCCGGAGGGCGTCCGGTCCCGGGAACTGTACGAGGACATTGTCCGCATCGCCGGGCCCAGCTTTGTGGAGCTCCTGCTGACACAGCTCACGTCCATGGTAGACCTGATGATGGTGGGCTCCATGGGCGGGACGGAGAATCTGGAAATGGGGACCCAGGCACTGGCGGCCGTGGGATTGACCACCCAGCCTAAATTCCTGCTGATGGCCGCATTTGTTTCTATGAATACAGGCGTCACGGCCCTGGTGGCCAGAAACCGAGGCCGGGGAGACCAGGAAAAGGCCAACCTGGTGGTGCGCCAGGGACTTCTGTTCACCTTCTGGGCAACGGTGCTCATGTCCATCCTGGGCGTCGTATTTGCCCGGCCAATGGTGATATTTATGGGTTCCACCGAGGAGACGGTAACCATATGGGCCACCCAGTATCTTCAGATCCAGATGGCCGGTTTCCTCACCATGGCGCTGACCAGTACCATAACGGCGTCGCTGCGGGCAGTGGGGGATTCAAAAACGTGTATGATCTACAACATGATCGCCAACGGCGTCAACGTTTGCTTTAACTGGCTTTTGATCTACGGAAACCTGGGCTTCCCGGCCCTGGGCGTTGCCGGCGCCTCCATTGCGACGGTGATCGGGCAGTTCGTGGCCTTTGCCATTGCGATCTCTGTGATCCTTAAGGGGAACGGATTCCTGAAGCTGGAATTCCGGAAGGGCTTTAAGCCGGACCGGGGAGTCCTGGGAGATATCCTGAACATCGGTCTTCCGGCTATGGTGGAGCAGCTTCTGATGCGCGCGGGGATCATCATTTACGCAAAGACTGTGGCGTCCCTGGGAACTGTGGCGTATGCGACCCACCAGGTCTGCATGAATATCCAGGCCCTGTCCTTTATGACAGGACAGGCGTTTGCCGTTTCGGCCACGACCCTTATGGGGCAGTCTCTGGGAAAACGCCGCTACGATATGGCCCAGGCCTACACGAGCCGCACCAGGACCGTCGGCTTTTTGTTCTCCCTGATCCTGGCCGCCATATTTGTCCTGTTCGGCGGCAATATCGTTGGCCTCTACAACAGCAATCCGGAGATCATACGGATCGGCGGGCACATCATGCTGATCGTGGCCTTTTTACAGCCGTTCCAGAGCTCCCAGTTCATCGTTGCCGGTGGACTGAGGGGTGCAGGAGACACCAGGACCACGGCCATGATCACCTTCGTCACAGTGCTTTTGGTACGTCCTGTATTTGCCATCATCCTGATCCGCATGGGCCTTGGCCTTTACGGAGCCTGGTACGCCCTGGCGGCTGACCAGCTTCTCCGGTCGGCCCTGGTCCTTGCCAGATACCAGAGCGGAAAATGGAAGACCATACGGCTCCGGAACGAGGTGTAGACCGGATACAGCTTAAGATTTCATAAAGAGCGGGGCTGCTGCAAAAGAGAAGGTTCTGAACCTCCTTTTGCAGCGGCTCCGCTTTTCAAATCCAGCCGTGTGATGTATAATAAAACTGTTATCTGTATAGAAAGGACAGGATGAGTATGAAGACTATGTTGGACCGCGGCGCAGGCATTCTGATGCCGGTTTCCAGCCTCCCGTCTCCTTATGGGATCGGTACGTTTGGAAAGGCCGCTTACGAGTTTGTGGATTTTTTAAAGAAAGCAAGGCAGAAATACTGGCAGGTACTTCCGGTGGGGCCCACCAGCTATGGGGACAGCCCCTACCAGTCGTTTTCTGCATTTGCGGGGAACCCGTACTTTATCGATCTGGATACCCTGGCAGAGGAGGGGCTGCTGACCCGGGAGGAGATCAACGCCTGCTATTGGGGGTGCGATGAGACCCAGGTGGCTTACGATGCCGTATTCTGGTACCGGTTCCCTCTGCTGAAGAAAGCCCATGCCCGCAGCGAATTCCATGAGGAAGAGGGCTATGAGAAGTTCTGTATGGAAAGCTGGTACTGGCTCAACGACTATGCCCTGTATATGGCATTGAAATTCCATTTTGACAACCAGGAATGGCTGGCCTGGCCGGAGGATATCCGCTTCCGGAAAAGGGACGCGGTGGAGCGGTACAAAGAGGAGCTGAAGGAAGAGATCGATTTCTGGAAGTTCTTACAGTATAAATTTTTCCAGCAATGGAAAAAATTAAGGGCATACGCCAATAGCCAGGGGATCTCCATCATAGGAGACATTCCCATTTATGTGGCATTGGACAGCGCAGACGTCTGGAACCATCCGGAGCTGTTCCTGCTGGACGAGGAAAGCCTGACGCCCCTTAAGGTGGCTGGGGTCCCGCCGGACGCCTTCAGCGAGACCGGGCAGCTGTGGGGAAATCCCCTGTACCGCTGGGATGTACAGGAAAAAACAGATTTTGCCTGGTGGAAGGAACGGATGAAGGCATCTGGACGGCTGTATGATGTGGTCCGCATCGATCATTTTATCGGAGTGGTCCAGTATTATGCGATCCCGGCGGGCGCCGAGGATGGAAGGACGGGAGAATGGCTCAAGGGACCTGGGAAAAAGCTGACGGATGCCATCGGCCAGGTGATCGGAGACACAAAGATCATCGCCGAGGACCTGGGGATCTTTGTACCGGAGGTAAAGGCGCTTTTGGAGGAGACCGGTTATCCGGGCATGAAGATCATCGAATTTGCCTTCAGCGGAGACCGGTTCAATGAGCATCTTCCCCATATGTATACGCCAAATTCCGTGGTTTATGGAGGTACCCATGACAACGAGACGCTGGTGGGATATTTTAAGCCGGAAGAGCGCCAGTGGTGGGAGTTACAGTATATTGCCGATTACATGGGTGTTTCCCATCAGGACCAGGTGGTGGACCGGGTCATGTTCACGGCCTACGGATCTGTGGCCAGCGTGGTGATCTTCCAGGCCCAGGACGTTCTGAAGCTGGATAACTGGGCCAGGATGAACACGCCGGGAACGGTGGGGAGCAACTGGAGATGGCGTATGCGCCCCGGTGAGCTGAATCAGGGCCATGCGGATCATCTGGCCTGGCTGGTGGATACCTTCGGGCGGTTTTAGGGATGCGCCAGGAAGGGCGATGGACAGCAGGAGACTGCCGAAGAAGGAAAAACATCCTGGTTTATTGGAATTGTGAATAAAATAACGATATCTGAAAAATCTGAGGATGACTCCTTGACAAAGTGTGAATGACTTTATATAATAGGGCTTTCCCGTTGACAGAAAACTTTGTAAAAGGAGATATGAATCATGAATAAGAACACAACAGATATCACATTATCAGCTTATTTCAATGACATTGTCATCGGATATTATGAGGATGAGGCGCTGGTAAAGCAGCTTGGCAGACAGCTGGGCTTTGATGTGGACATGGATACGTTTATGGCCGTATCGTTCCAGTACCCGTCCGATATGAATGTAAAACCGGAGGACCGGGAAAGGCTTACGGATGCCGCCCAGGCGGTGATCGGGCTTTCGGAGATCAATAGAAGGATCACGGGAAAGCAGATCATCACCTGTGATTCCGGTGTATGTGTAATCCTTATTACCCATGATAAAGCAGAGATGCGCCGGATCCTGGATGCGGTGAAGACTGTGGCCGCCGAAGAGGTGGGGAGGATCGTTTCCGACCAGAGGATCCGGGTGGGGATCGGTACCATTGAAGGCGGGATCAAGGGCATCCGGCATACGTACAGCAATGCACAGGATGCAGTAAAGGCTGGAGAGATTTTTAAGAAGGACCGCGTGATCCTGGAATATATGGGCATGGAAATATACAGCAGCATCAACCAGATGGTGGTAAGCTTCGGAGACCGGCTCACGAGAACGGTCCTGCGGCAGCTGGGAGAGACGGAAAAACGGGTCCTTTCCCAATATTATAAATGCAAGGAGGATGCTGCGCTGACCGCAGAGGAGCTGGGGATGACCCAGGAGGAGGTAAGGAACAGCCTGGCCCAGGTGAAGGTCAATACGGGTCTGGATGTAAACGATACCGAGGACAATTTCAAGCTCCATTTCATAACCATTGCCAAGAAAGTGCTGGAAAATGACGAGAGGATCCGGAGAAACCGCTGATCCATAAAAAATAATGAAAAAGCAGCCGTCCGGCTGGGAAATGACCCGCCGGACGGCTGCTTTCTATAATTATGGGGTAAGGTATGAACAAAAGTTATGCGGCAGTCCGTTTGTTTTTTCGTGCGAAGAAAATGAAGCCAAAGGCTGCAAATCCGAACATCATGGCAAAGCCGACGCCGCAGGTGAGGCCGATGCCGCTGGTCAGCCAGATGGGGGTGAGGCCGACGAACACGTCCTTCCAGGACATGATGGCGGAGTAAACGCCGTGGGTATCGCCTGCGCTGGATAAGGAATCCGGATCAACGGCTCTTACCAGGGCAAGACCAGTGGAGGTGTTGCCGGTGGCTGCGCCGAAGGCCATGCAGGCTTTTTCAAACCATTCCTCACGGCAGAAGCGGTATGCCAGATAGAAAATGATTGGGACTGTGAGCACTGCCAGGATCACGGTGTAGATCAGTACGGGCACGATATAGGTGGAAACAAATTCCATATCCAGGGTGGCCATGGCTGTGAAGACGGTGATCTCCAGACAGAAGCCGCTGGCCAGCTTAATGGTCTTTAAGTCCACATAGCGCTCCAGCTTTGTTGCCTTTAAGAACTGCCACAGGATCGCACCGCCGAAGATGCCGTGGAGTACGCTGGGAAGCTCGTTAAAGAACGGGATGTAAGCGCCAAGGAAGCCAAAGAGCTTGCGGCCGATGAAAAGGGCGGTCAGAAGCCAGGCGACCTGTAAGGCCAGGTGGTTGATGCTGATGCCGGTGGTCACCGTATGACCGGAGGCCACACGCTTTTCCTCGGGAAGAACGCCGCCGTAGAAGTAATCCGGCTGCTTTTTAGGCTCCTTTACATAGGTTCCCCAGCCCCTCCGGATACCGAAGTTGACCATGATCATGCCTACCAGCATGGCAACGATGAGGCCAAGAGTAGACAATACCATACCTACGGCCATGTTCCCCTCGATGCCCAGCTTTTCAAAGGCTGCGCCGGCAGCAGCGGCAGTTCCGTGGCCGCCGTGGAAGGAGAATACACCCATGACGCCCCAGCCATCGGGAAGGCCGGGCCAGATCTTCTGTAACAGCCAGCCCAACAGAACGCCCAGGCCCAGCTGCATTCCATAGGAAGTCATGGTCATGCAGGAATAATCCAGGTAAGATCCAAGCTTTTTCCTGTTAATGGTCACACCGAATACGGTGGCGGCCATTACGATGTCGATCATAACGCTGGGGATGGAGCCGAAGCTCTCGGGAACCTCAACGACGCCAAGGATCTGCTGACCCAGTAAAAGGAGGATCAGTCCACCGATCAGCGACGACGGAAGGAACAGCTTCTGGAGCGGTTTGCACAGCTCGCGGACAAAGAAGCCCACGAGGAGGAACACAGCCAGCACCAGGATATCATTACACAGTGATGCAACAGTCATTTCTTAAATCCCTCTGCTTTCGTATTTTCTGAATGTTTATTAAAGATTAAACATTCATTAAAAATCAAACATTCCAGCCGGTTTTGTATCCGGTTTTTTCGTGTCGGTATAGGTTTTCGCGGTCTTATAGTCCACATCGTTGATGGGCCATGTGGGAGCCTTGCCCTCGTAGACCTCCTGAACGCCCATGGCTGCGAAATAGGATGCGCGATGGGCAGCCTCGGTGGTGTTTCCGCCGATGTGGGGATAAATGATCACGTTGTCCAGGGTTAAGAGAGGATTCCTGGGATCCACCGGTTCCTTCTGGATCGCGTCCAGGCCGGCGCCTGCGATGATACCGTCTCTGCATGCCTCATAAAGGGCGGTCTCATCCACGCAGCCGCCGCGGGCCGTGTTGATCAGGAAGGCAGTGGGCTTCATCATAGCCAGTCTTTCTTTATTTACCATGTTCTTTGTCACCGGAGTGTTGGGGCAATGAAGGGAAACGTAATCGCACTCCTTGAAGATCCGGTCCAGATCACGGACTACCTCAACGCCTTCGGGGAAATCACAGGCCGGCTTATAGGGGTCGTAGGCCATGACGTTCATCTCAAAGCCCAGGGCGCGCTTTGCAACGCGGCTTCCGATGTTTCCGCAGCCGATGAGGCCCAGTGTCTTGCCGTTGATGGTGTTCTTTCTTACCTTTAATTTTGCCTTGTAGAAGTCGTCTACCCAGGTCTTGTGGAGAACGGTCACGTTGCGGCTCATTTCCAGGATCAGCAGCATGGCTGTCTCAGCCACAGAGGTGCTGTTGGCCACCGGAGCGTAAAGGGCCTGGACGTTGTTGTCATGACATGCCTTCACATCTAAGGCATCAAAGCCTGCGCCATGGCGGACAATGACCTTTAAGTTGGGGTTGGATTCAATGATCTCTCTGGAGATCGGTGTGATGCGGACGATCATGGCGTCCGGCTGGTATTCCTTAAAGTCTGCCAGAACATCCTCTGGCTCAAAGCCGCGTCCATCGATGATGGTATGGCCGGCATCCTCTAAAAGCTTCCGTCCCTCGGACATGATCTCCTGCGGCAGTAAAATTTTCCAAGCCATAGTATAACCTCCTAAAATTTTTTGTGTATTTTTTTGTGCTTCACGGACGTGTGTCCTTCTGGTTGTCATTATATGGGAATCGCAAAGCAAAATCAAACAAGCAGTTTTGGGCAATATAACAAAAAAATGTTGTGAACATCTCTTAACACATAGAAGAAAACGGATGAAAAGAAACACACATGGGGGAAACATAAGAGGAAACAATAAAATTTTGTTAAAATATGAATAATATATTGCTTTTCCTTTGTTAATACTTGAAATATACTGGAACTAAATAAATATAATAGGAGGGGAAGCCATGAAGGAACCGATCAGCAGATATTTCCAGATGGGAACGCTCACCTGGATGTCGTTTCCAAGTCTGTCAACGCTGGAAGCTGTAAAAAGAGTTGCCGCAGATGAGTATTTTACCGCCGTAGAGGTCCGGAGCTGTAGGGATGACGCGGAACGGGAGGAGGTACGGAGGGTCCTGGAGCAGGCACATCTGACCGTTTACTATGGAGCGCATCCGGACCTTCTCTCTATGAAACTGAATCCCAATGCCGTGGACGAGGCGGAGCGCCAGAGGGCAGAAACATTTTTAAAGCACGCTGTGGATGAGGCATCCTACCTGGGCGCCAGGGGAATGGCCTTTCTGGCTGGAAAATGGGAGGAGAAAACGAAGGAGCGGGCGTACAGCCAGCTTTTAAAGACCACGATCCAGGTCTGCCGTTACGCGGAGGAAAAGGGACTCAAGGTGGAGCTGGAGCTGTTTGATCATGATGTGGACAAGGCGGTGCTCATGGGACCGGCTTCCTATGGGGCTGCCTTTGCGGCAGATGTGAGGAGACAGTGCGGAAACTTTGGCCTTCTGGCGGACTCCCATATGCCGCTGACCCGGGAGACGGCCAGGGAGGTGATTCCGGCGATCCGGCCATATCTGACTCACCTGCATTTTGGAAATGCCGTTACGAAGCCGGGATGTCCCGGATACGGAGATAAGCATCCAAGAATGGGATTTCCGGGAGGCTGCAACGATGTTCCAGAGCTGCTGGACTTTTTACAGGTGCTGAAGGAGGAGGGCTTTTTCCGGGAGGAGGATCCCCTTCCCATGTCCATGGAGGTAACCGTGATGGACGGAGAGTCTGAGGATGCAGTACTGGCCGGCACCAAGCGGGCATTCAACCGCGCCTGGGCGCTGCTTTAAACAAGGAGGATGAAAGAAGATGAAGATCGTTATTTTAGACGGCTATACGGAAAATCCGGGAGACCTGACCTGGGAGCCGCTGGAAAAGCTTGGGCAGGTGACGGTGTATGACAGGATTTCTTATGAGGAGTCTCCGGAGATCGCAGAAAAGATCGGCGATGCGGAGATCGTGGTGACCAATAAGACGCCGGTGTCCAGGGAGACCATGGACCGGTGCCCGGGGATCCGGCTGATCGCCGTCATGGCGACCGGCTATAACATTGTGGATTATACTTACGCCCGGGAAAAAGGGATCCCGGTGGTCAATGTGCCCAGCTACGGGACTCAGATCGTGGGTCAGTACGCCGTCAGCCTTCTTCTGGAGATCTGTTCCCACATCGGATACCATTCCGAAACCGTAAAGGCCGGAAAATGGGAAAAGAATCCGGATTGGTGCTACTGGGATCATCCGATGATCGAGCTGTATGGAAAAACGGCCGGGATCGTGGGCCTGGGCCGCATCGGCCAGGCTACGGCGAAGATTTTAAATGCCCTGAATATGAAGGTGATCGCCTATGATGCCCATCAGAGCCCCCAGGGAGCGGAGCTGGCGGAGTATGTGGATCTGGATACGCTCTGGGCCCGGTCCGACGTGATCTTCCTGCACTGTCCGCTGTTTCCGGAGACCCAGGGGATCATCAACCGGGATACCATTGAAAAAATGAAGGACGGCGTGATCCTCATCAACAATTCCAGAGGCCAGTTGGTGGTGGAGCGTGATCTGGCAGATGCCCTGAACAGCGGGAAGGTTTATGCTGCGGGGCTGGATGTGGTGTCCACAGAGCCCATCCGGGGGGACAATCCTCTTCTGAGAGCCAGAAACTGCATCATCACGCCCCATATTTCCTGGGCCGCCCGGGAATCCAGGGAGAGGATCCTGGATACCACAGTGGAAAATATCCGGGCATTTCTCGACGGATCCCCGGTCCACGTGGTCAATTAAAGGGCCTGGGACGTCCGGGGAGGACGGTCGCGATGCCGGCAAATACTTCTTTTGTAATGGAAATAAAATCCTGGGCATACTGGGGCAGAACGCGGTCCTTGTGGGAGGCGATGACGACCCGGTGGCCGATGATCTCGTTTTTCAGGGTCAGAGGAAAGGCGTTGGCCTCCGGATAGGCGGAAAGAAAGGCCGGAAGTCTTGCCTGCGTGCAGAAAAATGCCCCGTAATCATAGGGAAACAGGGAAATGAAGAGCTCTGTGGACTGGGATTCCAGAAAGATCTTCGGCTTGACCCTGGCGGCCAGGAAGCACTGGTCGATGGTTTTCCTGAGCTTCATGGAGGGATGGGGGAGGAGGAAGGGAAGGCCGGGAAAGGCGCTCAGATCTGTCCCCCGCTCCGAGCGGTTTTTCAGGACGCTCCAGGTGTCCGGATAATATTTTTTTAAAAGATGGTCGGAACAGACCATGTAAATATGATCGTTGAGAAGAGGCGTGGAGTCCAGCTTGGGATTGTCCTGGTACATGACGCCGATGAAAAGGTCCAGTTCTCCGTTGCAGAGCATTTCCTCCATTTCGCTGGAGGATTTATCGCACAGCTCAATGGAGATATTGGGCCATTTTTCATAAAACTGTGGGAGGATGCTGGGAAGGGAGATCTCTCCCCGGTAGGTGGGGATCCCTAACTTCAGGCTGCCGATGCTGTTGGCCGATATATCTGCCAGGCGGTTTACGAATTCGTGTTCCTCTGCCAGGATCTTTACCGCCACGGCGTAAAGCTGCTCGCCCTCATAGGTAAGGGCCAGCTTTGGCTTCCGGTGGAACAGGGAGACTCCGTAGTACTGCTCCAGACGCTGGATGTGCTGGCTTAGGTTCTGCTGGGAAATGTAGAGCTTCTGGGCCGTATTGGTGACGTGGAGCTCCCTGGCCAGTTCAACGAAATAGTAGAGGGTCAGCAGGTTCATAAAATTACCTCCGATCTGAACATATACTGCTTTCATTATAATAGAAGAAAAAACAGAAGTAAAGAATAACAATATTTCTTTGTGGATAGCAAACAGATACATTGTTTGCTATTGTCATAATTCTGTCTTACAATGAAACCAGATCAAGGAGCTGCGGCTCCCGGCACAGAAAAAAAGAGCTTTCAGACAAGGAGAAAATGATATGGCAGTAGGCAAGAGAATCTATTTAAAAAGAAACATGCCGGATCCGGAAGTAATGGAACAGTTTAAAACGATTCCCGCTTCCAACACCTGCGACGTAATGGGAAGAAACGCGGCCATGAATCCGCGGATCCATCTGGTGAGCAGCCCCAAGGCCCAGATGATGGTGGGACCGGCTCTTACGGTCAAGGCAAGAGGCGGAGACAACCTGGCCCTTCATGCAGCTTTAAACATTGCAGAGGCTGGAGATGTGGTCGTGGTTTCCAATGAAGAGGACAACACCCGTTCTCTGATCGGCGAGATCATGATGGCCTATCTTCGCCATGACAGAAAGGTAGCCGGCATCGTCATTGACGGACCTATCCGTGATATCGACGAGATCGGCCAGTGGGATTTCCCGGTATATGCCACAGGGACAACACCCGGCGGCCCTTATAAAGAGGGACCGGGCGAGGTGAACGTACCTGTTGCCTGCGGCGGTATCAGCGTAAATCCGGGCGACATCATTCTGGGGGACCCGGATGGCGTGATCGTCATCCCGAGAAAGGACGCAGCACAGATCCTGGAGGACGCTAAGAAGTTCCAGGAGGCGGATGAGAAGAAGCTGGAGGCTGCAAAGAACGGCACCGCCAACAGAGCATGGGTGGAAAAGACCCTGGCTGCAAAGGAATTTGAGATCATCGACGGCGTATACGAGCCATAATAGTACATACAAAACCTTCCTAGAAAACGGACTGCGGCAGATTCTGTAAAGGATCCTGCCGCAGTCTGTTTTTATGGTTTTATATGTTAAGAGATATTGACTTTTTTTCTCATTTAGATTATATTACAAATGCCCGTACAGGGGCATTCGTTTTACCGAATAGTTAGATAATGCTAATCAAAAAGAACCATGAAATGGATAAAAGGAGATACAAATGAAGCTGAGCAGACTGCCGATCGGAAGCACGGCTACGATCCTCTCTGTGGGCGGAAGCGGAGCGCTCCGCCAGCATTTCCTGGATATGGGACTGATCCAGGGGACAGAGGTGACAGTTGTAAAATACGCGCCAATGGGGGATCCCATTGAGCTGAGGATCCATGGATATGAGCTGACCATCCGGCTGGAGGATGCGGAGAACATTGAGATCAGCGAGCCCCACCAGCCGGTGGATGTACAGAAGAAATCACAGAAAACAGAAAAACATCATCCGGGCTATGGAGAGGGAGGAAAATTCCATAACCGGAAGGAGGAAAATCCTCTGCCGGAGGGAGAGACCCTGACCTTTGCCCTGGTGGGGAATCAGAACTGCGGAAAGACCACGCTGTTCAACCAGCTGACTGGATCCCGGCAGCATGTGGGCAATTTCCCAGGCGTTACAGTAGACCGGAAGGACGGCGTGATCCGCGGCCATGATGATACGCTGATCACAGACCTTCCCGGGATCTATTCCATGTCTCCGTACAGCAGCGAGGAGATCGTCACCAGGGAATTTGTGATCCAGACAAGGCCCAAGGGGATCATCAATATCGTGGATGCCACCAACATCGAGAGGAACCTGTATCTGACCATGCAGCTGCTGGAGCTGGGGATCCCCATGGTGGTAGCCCTAAATATGATGGATGAGCTCTGGGAAAACGGCGGTTCGGTGCTGGTCAACGAAATGGAGGAGGCCCTGGGAGTTCCGGTGATCCCCATTTCCGCCGCCAAGGGAGAGGGGATCGAGGAGCTGGTCCGCCATGCGGTCCATGTGGCCAGATACCAGGAAAAGCCTCTGGAGATGGACTTCTGTAAAAAGGAGGAAGGGATCCACCGGGGGATCCATGCAGTCATGCACTTGATCGAGGACCATGCGGCCCAGGCACAGATCCCGGTGCGGTTTGCGGCCAGCAAGGTGATGGAGGGCGATGAAAAGATCCTGGAGCGGCTGAAGCTGACGGACAATGAGAAACGGATCCTGGATGAGATCGCCAGACAGACTGAGGAGGAGACTGGAATGGACCGGGCGGCCGCAGTGGCCCAGATGCGGTTCGACTACATCGGAGAGGTCTGTTCCGAGACAGTGATCAAGCCCAGGGAGAGCAAGGCGCGTACCAGAAGCCGCCAGATCGACCGGTTCCTGACGGGAAAATATACGGGGATCCCGGCCTTTATCGGGATCATGGGGCTGGTATTCTGGCTGACCTTCAATGTGGTCGGCGCGTTTTTACAGGGGATCCTGGAGACGGGGATCGAAGGGCTGACCGCCATGGCAGACACGGCTATGACAGCCGCAGGCGTCAACAGCGTGGTCCAGTCCCTGGTCATCGACGGGATCTTTGGCGGCGTGGGCGGCGTTCTGAGCTTCCTTCCCATTATCGTAACACTGTTTTTCTTCCTGTCGCTGCTGGAGGACAGCGGCTATATGGCCAGAGTCGCCTTTATCATGGATAAGCTCTTAAGAAAGCTGGGCCTTTCCGGACGGAGCATCGTCCCCATGCTGGTGGGCTTCGGCTGCACGGTGCCGGGAGTCATGGCCAGCCGGACCCTTCCGTCGGAGCGGGACAGGAAGATGACCATTCTCCTGACGCCGTTTATGAGCTGTACGGCCAAGCTTCCGATCTACGCCTTCTTTACAGAGGCCTTTTTCCCAGAGCATCAGGCTCTGGTGATGATCGGGCTTTATGTGCTTGGGATCTTCATGGGGATCCTCATGGCACTGATCTTTAAAAAGACCTCCTTTAAGGGAGAGGCCGTGCCCTTTGTGATGGAGCTTCCCAACTACCGGATGCCGGGAGCAGCCAATGTGGGCCATCTTCTGTGGGACAAGGCGAAGGATTTTCTCCAGCGTGCCTTTACGGTGATCTTCCTGGCTACCATTGCCATCTGGTTCCTTCAGAACTTTGACACGGGCTTTAACATGGTGGCGGACTCCCAGGACAGCATCCTGGCTCTTCTGGCGGGCGTGCTGGCCCCGGTATTCCTGCCGGTGGGCTTTGGGGACTGGCGGATCGTCACAGCCTTGATCTCCGGCTTCATGGCCAAGGAGAGCGTGGTCTCGTCCCTGACGGTGCTGTTTGGAAGCATGGAGGCGCTTCAAGGAACCCTTACGGTTCCGGGAGCTGTTTCCCTGCTGGTTTTCTGCCTTCTTTATACGCCCTGTGTGGCGGCCATCGCCTCGGTGAAGCGGGAGCTGGGCGGAAAATGGGCGGCTGCTATGGCGGCCGGCCAGTGCGTGCTGGCGTGGATCGCGGCGTTTATCGTATACCAGGCGGCACTGCTCCTTTAAATCATAAAAAGCCCTCTCCGAAAGCCGACAGGAATGCGGCGGACGGAGGGGGCTTTTGGCTTTAAGCGGGCTTTATTCCGGGACCTGGAGGCGTTGACAGGCCAGCTCACAGCGCTTTTTGTCATGGGCCAGGCCGATACAGAGGATCTCTCCTTTTAATGGGGCGTAATACTTCTTTTCCAGTATCTGCTCCAGAGCCTCATTTTTCAGCCGTTCCAGGTCGGTTCCCTGTTTAAATTCAATGATCACATGAGGATTTTTTCGATGGAGCGATTCCAGAGTGATATCGCTCCGGCCGTATCCGTTTTCCAGATTGCTCGTTACTTTATAGCTTCCGCGCATGGTCATGCACATACCCAGGAAAAGCATGTGGTAGGCATTTTCTTTGGCATCCAGGTAACTGGTACAGGAAATGACGATTTTTCGGTAAAGTTCCAGAAAACGGTCTGTATCCCTGTGGAGAAGACAGGAGAACATCTGCTGAAGCTCCAGACCATCCATTCCTCCAAGTTCAGTGATCAGGACCTGGAACTCGGACATTACCTCATCATTGGGGATGCGGACGATCACGGTATTTTCGTCCAGCCGTTCCAGTGCCGTTAAATATCCGGAATTTACTAAAAGTCCCCATAGACTGTACGTGCTCCCGCGTTCGACATAAGAGGTTTCCAGGGTAAGCCAGACAGGAATCTGGTTTCCGGAGGCCAGGCGGTCAAAGTCGGTCCAGAAATTCTTATCAGCCTCAGACAAAGTCCTTTTAATAAGGTAATTGGAGGATGTATTGACCCAGTATCCATGGAGCTCGCCAGAATCGGCATAGTTTAAAAGAGACCATGGATTATAAATTTCGATTCCGCCAAACAGATAGCCGTCATATTTACCCTTTACCTTCTGATTTAAGGAAAGGCCAAAATCTTTTAAAAGCTTTTCCGTTTCGGACGATGTAAATCCGAAATAGGAAGCGTACTGACGATGCAGGACTGTATAGACGCGGACGTTATTAAACTGGGAAAAGATACTCTCTTTTGCAACCCTCTGCACTCCGGTCAGAAGGGCCTGATCCAGATCGGGATTTCCTTTCATAGCGCTTCCAAAGAAATTGGAAAAAAAGTTTCCAACAGAGTCATGATACCCGTATTCATAGCTGGACATGACGGGCTGATCGTATTCATCGATCAGAAGGAGAGGGGGTACTCCGTACTGTTCCCGAATGATCTGGCAGAGCAGCCGGATGGAATCTGTGAACAGGACGGGCAGGGAAGCAGGATCCCTGAGGACATCGATCATTGCACGGAAGTCCTGGGCCAGCAGACTGGACTCATCCAGTTTTCCTTTCATATTTTTTTCATATCTCATATATTCCAGATAAATCTGCTTTTTTATAAGAAGCAGCATTTCCTGGGCGGTCGTTCCCTTGCAGTCTTTCAGCGTAAGAAAAATAACAGGGCGTGAATTGATCTGGTTGGCATATTCCGTATCCATAATAGAAAGTCCCTGGAACAGCTGGCGGCTATCCTTTGTAATATCAAAAAACTCACGAAGCATGGTCATGTTCAGAGTCTTTCCAAAACGTCTGGGCCGGGTGATCAGGGTCACTTTATCTCCAGTGTCCAGAAAATCCCGGATCATCAAACTCTTGTCTATGAAATAAAGATTCTGTTTCCGTACTTCGGCAAAATCATCATTTCCAATGGGAAGTCTTTTTTTCATAAGGGTCCGCCTCCTTTTCTAGGAATAGTTTAGCACAGATGGGGGTGTTTTTGGAAGATGTAATTGATGGTCACAGCTATTTTCCTGTGAAGGACAAGGAGAAAACGTGTTGGAAAAGGTTGTAGCAGGATTGGTATAATGTGTATATAAAATCCAGCTGCAGTGGGACATGATAATACAAAATAACCAAAAGAGTATGAAAGGAGGAGAAGTTTCTGACTATGAGGAATACAGAAAACAAAAAAACCAGAGGCTTTTATGGAATGATCGAGGCTGTTGGAAATAAGATCCCGGATTCTATGGTCTTTTTTGTATGGTTCTGCGTGATCATTATTGCAGCATCGTGGCTCTGTTCCATGCTGGGTGTGAGTGCAGTCAACCCATCCACAGGAGAGATTGTGGAGGTGTACAATCTTTTATCAAGAGATGGAATCATAAAGATGCTGACCAGCATGGTTTCTAACTTCCAGACATTATCGGTCCTGGGGCCAGTGCTTGTTTGCATGTTCGGAGTGAGTATCTGCGAAAAGTCGGGACTGTTCCGTGTGATCCTGCAAAAGATCGTGGAGAGCTCCCGGGGATCGGATCTGGCAGTTATCGTTATTTTCTGTTTTGTGGCTGTATTGGCAGATGCCGCCGGAGGAACCGGGTATGTGATCATGCCTGTTCTTGGAGCCGCGCTATTTGCGTCTCTGGGTAAGAATGCGGTTGCGGGCGCACTGTGCGGATATGCAACAGTTTCCGGCGCGTTCTGTGCCAATTTGATCCTGACCAATATGGACATTGTCAATTGCAGCTTTACTGTGGAGGCGGCGCAGACGCTGGATCCGGATTTTACGGCATCTCCCGCCATGACGTACTTTTTTTCGGCAGTCTCTGTGTTTATACTGACTGCGGCCTCTGTATTTGTTACCACCAGGGTGGTGGAACCGAGACTTGGGAGACGCGCCGGTGCAGTTTTTACGGAGCGTCAGATCGCGGTGCTGACGCCGGAGGAGAATAAGGGACTCCGGGCAGCGCTGGTGTCAGTTCTTATTTATGCGGCGGTACTCCTCATAATGTGCATTCCGACCGACGGATGGCTGAGGGACCCGGAAAGCGGAGGATTGGTGATAGCAGCCGCTCCTCTGATGAAGGGGCTTCCATTTTTCATCGCTTTGCTGTTTTTTATTCCTGGTGTTGCCTATGGATTTAAAAGCGGGACATTTAAACGCAGCAATGATCTGATCGAGGCCATGGGAAACGCCATGGCGGATATGGGACCGTTTGTAGCCCTTTGCTTTGTTATGGCCCAGTTTTTAAAATATTTTGAATGGTCCAATCTTGCAATAATCCTGGCGATCAAGGGGGCAGTTCTCCTTCAGAATTCTGGTCTGCCGGCACTGGCGATCATGATCCTTTTCATTTTCCTCTGCGGCTTTCTGAATCTGTTTGTGGGAAGCGCTTCTGCAAAATGGGGACTCATGTCATCGGTATTTGTGCCCATGTTCATGCTGCTCGGGTATCATCCGGCTGTCACGCAGATGTGTTTCCGGATCGGAGATGCGGCCAGTGACCCGATCACCCCGGCGTATGCATATTTCGGAATGCTGTTGGTGCTGTGCAAAAAATACGATAAGGATTTTGGATTTGGTACGCTCATATCCAGCATGCTTCCATATTCCATCGCATTTTTCATTTGCTACATTACCCAGTTTATCGTATGGTACGTTTTCAGGATCCCCCTGGGACCGGGTGCTGGATTTATGCTGTAAAAAAATATAACCATTCAGGAGGAAAGATTTATGATGACGATTTCACAGATCAAGGAAGATTTAAAGCAGTATGACAGGAAGCAGTTATACAAGGACAAAGTGACAAAAATGCAGTACGAGATGAAGAAAATGGGAGTAGACGGGATTATCTGCTTTAAACCGCAGAATACCTTTTATCTTTCGGGCTTCAATCCGATCCTTTACAGCCATCCAGTGGTGGTACTTGTACCGGCAGAGGGAGAGGCGGTCCTTCTTGTCCACAGTCTGCGGGCAAGGCATTCGGCAGATGAGGCAGCCATTGAGGATATCCGCCTGTTCGGTGCATGGGCAAACCAGAAGCCCATTGCTGGAGACGCTTACGGGGCTATTGATATAATCGCAGACGATATCAAGATCAAACATAAGGTCCTGGGATACGAGGGGGATTTCCTTTCCCTGAACCAGTATAATAAATTACAGGACATTGTAAAGCCGTCTAAAATGGTTGATGTTTCTGATTTTTTGAAAAAATCAAGAAATATTAAAAATGAGTATGAGATCGGTCTGCTCCGGCTGTCAGCAAGCCTTACCAATGTGGGAATGGAGGCGGCTGTTGCCAATATCCGCAGGAGCGAGGCGGAGGCAAGTATTGCCGCGGAGATCGCCATGCGGGAAGTGTGGGCAAAAGAACTGAGCGAATATGAGATCAGTTCCTTTGGAAATACAGAAGGCGGAATCGTTACGGCATTATGGTGCTATTCAAACTCCGGCTATCGTGTTCCCTATGGCTGCGAGTGCCCGGGAAACCGTGTTCCTCTGGAGGGGGAGGTGTGCCTGCCGGTCTGCTGGGCGGCTATTGACGGATACCATACAGAAAATGAACGCACAATCATGATCGGAAAAATCCCGGAGCATTATGAAAAGGCATACGACGCGATGCTGGCTGGACGCAGGAATGTGTTTGAAATCATGAAGGCGGGAGTGAAGATCGGGGATATTTATGATGCTGGTGTTGCCCCGTACATTGAGGCTGGTTTTAGAGATTATCTGCCGGGGCGGATCGGCCATGGCCTGGGAATGAGTCTGCATGAGTTCCCATCCCTGAATAAGAATAATGACATGGTGCTGGAAGAGGGTATGGTCGTTACGGTTGAGCCGGGCCTTGTGTTTGCCGGATGGGGATCGGTACGTCATTCCGATACGGTGGTGGTGCGCAGGGATGGAGTCGAGATACTGACCAGATCCCCGCAGGAAGGTGAGGACCGTCTGGTACGCTGATGTGTTGGCAGGAGATAAGAAAGAGGCGATGAGAAAGATGAAAATAGCAGTACTGGGGCTTGGAAAAATTGGCCATAACACCGCTGCTTTGCTGGTGAAGCGGGGATTTGAGGTTTCCGGATTTACCAGAGATATGGACAAGGCAAAGGCAGTCAATGAATATGGCATCACAGTAACAGGTTTTATTGAAGGGAATTTTAAGGTGAGGGCCACCACAGATATAGAGGAGGCGGTTAATGGGGCAGAATTCCTGGTTGTCACCACAACGTCCAGGGGTCATAAACCCATGGCAGAGCTTCTGAAAGGGAAGCTCCAGCGGGGACAGAGGATCGTTATCATTACGGGAAACTGGGGAGCCTATGAATTTTACAGCGTATTAAAGGACGAGGTAAAGGAAAAGGATATCATTATTGGTGAAACCAGCGGAAACCTTGCAGCGTCTCCAACGCTTACATATCCGGCTACCACATTTATGAAAACGCCAAAAAAGAGCATGAGCTTTGCCACGATTCCCGGATGTGCCGGAAGCCGGGTCGTGGAAGATCTGAAGGAGGCATTCCCCGAGTTTTACGCAGTGTCCAGCGTGCTGGATACGTCATTGAACAATACAAATCCTCCAGTCCATGTGCCATTCTGTATATTTAATATCACACGGATGGCCAATGGAGAGGATACACAGTTTTATGGACAGGCCCTGCCCCAAATCCTTCTGGATTTTGCCATGGCGGCAGATGCGGAGCGTTGTCAGGTCGTAAAGGCCGTTGGAGGCGAACCGAAAACCATTCTGGAGCTGATGAATGCGGCCTGGAAGGTCGATTATGACAATATTAAGGAACTGGGATTGGAAAATCCGAGTCTGAAAAGCGTAAAACTTCCTAAAACGCCGTATCACAGATTCCTGACAGAGGATGTACCATACGGATATATGGCGGTCAGCCGCCTGGGGAAAAAATATGGAGTACCAACACCGAGGATCGACCTTCTGGTGGAGGCGTACAGATACCTCCTTGCAGACAAGGCTGAGCTGGACGGACCAGAATTTAATGTGGATCTGAAGGAGATATTGTAATAACAGACAGTATGAGGAAATACTGCCAGACAGGCTGGATGCCCGAAGACGGGGCATCCGGCCTGTTTTTTAGGACAAATTGACAGAATAAACAAAAAAATATATAATTTATACAAATGTATCTGGAAAAATTGATCAAAAGAGGGAAATATGAATTTAAGAAATTTGGAGTATTTTCTTGTGGCGGCCGAGGAGCTTAATTTTACCCGTGCGGCCGATAGGCTGTTCATTACACAGCAGTCCCTAAGCCACCATATTCAGAAGCTGGAAAGCGAGTTTGGAACGCCGTTATTTGAAAGAACGCCGCCAATGACCCTGACCCCGGCCGGAGCGTGTTTTTTAAGACATGCGAAAAAGCTGATCAATTCTATGGACGAAATGGAGCTGGAGATACAGGATATTAAAGATTTTAAAAAGAGCGAGCTGACCATTGGGATAACCAGGGCCAGGGGCGCTGTCTATCTTCCTATGCTGCTTCCGAGATTTGCTGAGGCCTTTCCGCAAGTAAGGATCAATCTGGTGGAGGAGAGTTCTGCCAGACTGGAAGCCGTTTTGCGGGAGGGAAAAGCAGATCTGATCATTGGCATGCCTCCCCGCGGCGTTCAGGGAATCACCAGCGAGATCGTATGGCATGAAAAATACCTGCTGATTGTACCATGTTCTGTGGTCGAGAAGTACATCCCGGAGAAGAAGGAGTATCTGATGGAGCATCCAGGCCGTGTTACGTTAAAGGATTTTGAAAAATGTCCGTTTTTATCGGTACAGAGGGATATGCCTGTGGGGAGGCTGTTTTGGCAGAGCTGCCTGGAGGATGAAATAGAGCCCCATGTGGTCTTGGAATCCAAGAATAGTGATACGGTACTGGCCCTGTGTCTGGAAGGTATGGGAGCCCTCGTTTGTCCGGAGATGTTTCTGTATCCATACCGGAATCAAAGTGGAGGGTACATGGAAACGGAGGTGATGAAGTTTCCCATGGGAAGGAGCGATCAGATTGCCGTTAGCTACCTGACAAATAAATATCTTTCCATAGGAGCCAGGAGATTTATCGACCTGACCAGAGAAGTTGGGAAAGCGATCCAGGGCGGATAAAAAAGTCAGAATTTCGTAAGAGAAAATGCCGGAAATGCCGGAGTTTCGCCGGACTCTGTTTCTTGACAGCCGTTCTCCCAGACGATATAATGTCTCTGTATATAACGGCGGCGGGGCAGAAAGAGCGATTGGTTCCGGCGGCGTGTAAATAAAGAAGACAGAAGGGGAATCAATATGGATCAGGGCAAGCAGACCAAGGAAAAAGCGGAGAAACTGGCAGTGATGAAGAAACTCAGCACATCAAAGGAGCTTTTTGTGCTCATGTCCCTCTGCACGAAGATGCCGTTTGTAATGTGCGACCCGGAAACCTTTGACGATGAGGTTTTCTTATATGAGAAAGAGGAAGATATCAAGCGGGAGGGACAGCGGTTCCTGGATCAGAAGATCCCGCTCCAGATCGCAAAGATCGATAACAAGCAGTTCCTGCATTTTTACAGCAACCTGTTTACCATGGGCGTCAACTGCCTGGTATTCAACGGCTATATGGAGGACGAGTATAAGCTGCAACTGGCGGATCTGGTGAACCGTCCGGGACAGAATTTAAAGGAGGGGCAGATCTGGGTGGAGAATCCGGGCCTGCATCTGACGGCGCTTTATTTTATGCAGGAGGTCCGCAGACAGAAATTTGAAAAGCTCCCCAAAGAGCTCCAGGAGCTCCAGGAGGAGATCCTGGCAGATTATGGAAAGGGAACCTACCTGGCTCCGTTCAATGAGGAAAACGGCGTGCCGCTGTTAAAGCAGCAGAACGGGGATTCCTACCAGCCGATCTTTACGGACATGCTGGAATTCAATAAGTTCAACCGGGAAAATTTCTTTAAGGCATCGGTGATGACGGCGGATAAGATCACAGGAGCCCTGGCCAAGGGAGCCAGGGGCGTGGTGGTGAACCCCATGGGAGTAAACCTCCAGCTTCCGATTACAAAGAGAGCTGCATCGGGTCCGGCAAAGCCTCTGGACCCGGCAAAGCTGGCTGAGGCGGCAGTGGCCGAGGCGCTGAGGGAGCCGGAAAAGCCCGAGGTTCCGCTGGGGGACCTGGGAAACAGCGGGGAATGATCTCCCGCAGAAGGGAAGGATTTTAATGAGGAGAAATGAAAAGTTTCTGACCGCCATGGCGGCGGCCTTTATGACTACGGCAGCCGTGTCCTTTTCATCGATGGCGGCTGTGGACACGGATTTCCACCGGTTCGTGGTGGGGACCATTATCAACGGCGTACCAGTGTCTGGAATGACCACGGCTGACGCCGAGGCGTACATAGAGGGGTATTTTAACGGCGGCTATACCCTGGAGATCGAGGATACCGAGGGAGTCCGGGAGGCGATCACTGATACGTCCATTGGCTATACCGTGGACGTGACCGGGGACCTGGAGACCATTTTGAAGGAGGAGAACGACGGCGGCAGAGTCAGCGGCCCCGGCGTGGAGCACCGGTATACGGTGGACGCAGAGCTTAAGTACGACGAGGCAGCCCTCCGGGCGCTTCTGGAGAATATGGCATTTGTAAAGAACGCCTCTCCCACCAGCGACGCCTATATTACTCCTTATGAGGAGGGAAAAGCCTTTTCCATCGTTCCGGAGGTCCAGGGAACGGAGATCGATATGGATAAGCTCATGGCAGCGGTGAAGGATGCCTTAAATTCCCAGACCCGGCTTTTGAAGGTGGAGAATCTGGACTGCTATAAGACGATCCAGGTCACTGCGGACAATGCGGATCTGAACCAGATGTGCGCCAATTTAAACCGGTATAAGGACATCAATATCACCTATGTATTCGGCGACCAGCAGGAGATCCTGCCGGGACTGGAGGCAGTCAAATGGATCGACGGCGTTTCCGGGTCCACAGTCCAGGTGAACCAGCAGAAGGTGGCGGAGTATGTGAAATACCTGGCTGATAAATACGATACCTATGGAAAGCCCCATACGTTTACCAGCACGTCCGGACGCCAGGTGTCTGTAAATGGCGACTACGGCTGGCAGATCAACCAGGCAGAGGAAGCGGTGGCTCTGACCAGGATGGTGCAGAACGGCACCAACCAGACCAGGGAACCGGCATACAGCCGCACAGCGGCCAGCCGGACCGGGAACGATTTCGGGACCACATATGTGGAGGTGGATATGGGCCTCCAGCACATCTACATGTATGAGAATGGGACTCTGATCGCAGAAGCGCCCATTGTCACGGGAAACGTGGCCAAGGGCTGGACCACGCCGGAGGGGCTTTATACCCTTTATTATAAGGAAAGGGACCGGGTGCTGCGCGGGCCGAAGCGGGCGGACGGAACGTATTCCTACGAGAGCCCTGTGTCCTACTGGATGCCCTTTAACGGCGGCATCGGACTCCATGATGCCAGCTGGCGCGGTAAGTTTGGCGGCGAGATCTACAAGAACAACGGCTCTCATGGCTGTATCAATATACCGCCGAAAACGGCAGCCGTGATCTACGAGCATGTATACAAAGGAATACCGATCCTCTGCTTTTATTAAGCGGGAATAAGAGGGTGTCCGCGGGAAACTGCGGACACCCTCTGTTGCAGAAAATACGGGAAGAGGGAAGCTTTCCCGGCTGACAGGATCGAAGGAGGCAGCAAGGTGAACGAAAAGGAAAAAGAGCAGGAAAAAAAATATCTGGAGGCAGTGGATGTTTCTTATTCTTATGGTCTGGCCAAGTCCATGGAACGGATAAAAAGCAATCCGGCGTTGGGATTCAGGACCGCCGGCTCCAGGGCAGAGTTTGAAACTGGAGAAATGCTGAGGCAGGAAATGGAACGCATCGGCCTGAAGGATATCCATAAGGACCGGCTGTGCCTGGATGGCTGGGAGTTCGAAAAGGCGGTGCTGCGGTTTCAGGACGCAGATGGAAGGAACCATGTTTTCCAGCTGGGGGCCTATCAGACCCAGTTTTTGACCGGGGGCTTTCAGAAATTTCCGCTGGTCTATGTGGGGCGGGGAGGAGCCCAGGACTATGCAGGCCGGGACGTGCGCGGCTGTCTGGTTCTGGTGGACATTAACCAGAGGGACGAGTGGTGGATCAACTTCCCTGTGTACCAGGCCCATTTAAAAGGAGCGGCAGCAGTGATCGCGGTCCAGGACAATGGCTATGGGGAGATCGACGGAGAGGCGCTGAACGCCCAGGACATTGCTGGTCCTAAGGATGCTCCGGCGTTTTCCATTTCTCAGAAGGACGCGGCTGTGTTAAAAGAGGCGCTTCAGAAGGAAGAACGGCTTACGGTGGAATTTGACGCCAGTTCCCGGATCCTGGAGCAGACAGAGTCCTACAATATCTGGGGAACGATCCCTGGGAGAGAGGAGGACATGATCCTTTTAAGCGCCCATTATGATTCCTATTATGACGGGTTCCAGGATGATAACTGTGCGGTGGCCATGATGCTGGGGATCGCCAGGGCTCTTCTGGAAACCGGATATCGGCCCAGAAAGACTCTGGTGTTCTGCGCCATGGCGGCGGAGGAATGGGGGATCGTCAATTCCAAATACGATTGGTCCACGGGAGCCTGGCAGCAGGTCTTCAAGCTGCGGCCTGACTGGCCGGGGAAGGTCATTGCGGATCTGAATTTTGAGCTTCCGGCCTACGCCCACAATGCCTGGGACGCCATCCGTTCTACTTATGAATATGAGGACTTTTTAAAGGAATTTGTGGAAAAGCTGTCGGTGGATCCCACGAACGTATATCCCCAGGGGCTGCGGGTCCACTGCCCCATCGAGACCTGGTCCGACGATTTTTCCATGGCTATTTCCGGGATCCCGTCCATGGTCAATGAATTCAGCAGCGCCGGATTTATGGAGACCCATTATCATTCCCAGTTCGACCGGGACGAGTTTTACGACGAGGCGGCATACCGGTTCCATCACGAGCTTTACGGACTTCTTTTGATGGCCCTGGACCGGGTGAACGTGGCTCCGGTGAACCTGGAACGGACCTTCCGGGCCTTGAGAGAAAGTGTCCGCCCGGTGACCGGGCGGGAAGACGAAAATGCATTAAAGACCCTGATGGAGAAGCTGGAGGAGGGAGAGAGGCTGGCCCGGGAGGTCTATGAGGCTGTGCGGACGGCCAATGCCGGAAATGGGGAGCCGGAGCGGGACAGAAGGCTCCAGAGCCAGCTTCTGTATCTCTTTAAAAAGGCCCAGGGATATTTTGTGCGGCTCAACTGGCACGATGAGGTTTTGTTCCCCCACGAGGCGTCCCAGACCAATCTGCGGTATCTGGGTGAGGCGGTCCGGCAGCTGGAGGACAAAAACGTCCGGGGCGCCCTGGAGGCCCTGTACCAGGTGGATAACAACAAATATGCCTTCCAGTTTGACGATCAAGTATACCGCTATTTCACTGAATATGTGATGAACCAGGAGAAGGAACGGCTTCAGTGGGGAGCCGGAAGGATCGTCCATCATCTGGATCTGTCAAAACAGATCCGCAGCCTTATGGAAAAGGAACGGACCAGGAATACAGGGGTGGAGCCAGAGCTGGAGGCATTGAAGGCCATGGAGTGCCAGGCATTGGGCTGCTTTGACGATGATATCCGGTATATGATCCAGGCTGTGGATACGCTGACAGAGGGCTTGAGAAAGGCGAAAGAGGAGTAGGAAAGAGTTATGGAAACCAGTGCGTTGTATCGAGTACAGAGAGAGGATCTGCCCAGACTCCAGAAAATGCTGACAGAGTGCTTTGCGGAGGATCCGCTGTATCATACGCTGATCCCAGATCCGGAAACCAGGAAGCGGCTGATGCCGGAGCTGTTTGAATGCGATCTGAATGAATTTTATGAGACCTGTGAGATCTATGCGGAGAGCCCGGAGTTAAAGGGTCTTCTGGTGGTCTCTGACGAGGCGGAGGAGTACGATCCCATCCGCTTTTATCTGACAGAGGCCTGGGCCTCCTTAAAGACAGACGAGTATCTGATCAAAGAAGACAGGAGCTTAAAGACCCTCTGGAATTTCATCCGGGGACGGGACTATCTGAATTCCCGGTGGACAGCCCAGCTCCACCAGGAAAACCGCCTGCACATCATTTATCTGGCAGTGAGCCCCGGGGCCAGGCATACGGGGGTAGCGGAGATCCTCATGGACGAGGTGATCCGCTACTCAGAGAGCCACCGGATGCTGATCTCCCTGGAGACCCACAATGAAAAGAACCTGTCCTTTTACAGCCATTTTGGCTTTAAGACCTTTGGGATCGTGGAAAAGGATATGGGACTGAAGCAGTACTGCCTGGTGCGGGAGCCGCAGCAGGCGCAGACTGGAGACCTGCCCTGGGCAGACACAAGGAAGGGATAGAAAACGGAAAACCTCCGGGGCTGGCAGGCCCCGGAGGTTTTCAGGTATATATTGAGGAATAAACTTGCCCTTACTGGCAAATGGGCAGCAAAGTAAGGAAATTATCTCTGAACACGGCCGGATCCGTCGCCGCCGGCTAATTTTGTAACCTCGTCCACGGAAACCATATTCATGTCTCCCTCGATGGAGTGCTTTAAGCAGGATGCGGCAACTGCAAATTCGATGGTGCTCTGGGCGTCATAGCCGTTTAAGCATGCATAGATCAGGCCGCCGCCAAAGCTGTCGCCGCCGCCTACGCGGTCAACGATGTGCATCTTGTATTTTTTGCTGAAGTAGTAATCGGTTCCGTCATATAACATGGCAGACCAGTTGTTGTCGTTGGCGGAAAGGGACTCACGGAGTGTGATGGCGACCTTTGTGAAGCCGAAGCGGTCGGCTAACTGCTTTGCCACGTCCTTGTAGCCCTCATGGTTTACAGTACCAGTGGTCACGTCAGTATTGGCAGCCTTGATGCCGAATACGTCGGAAGCATCCTCCTCGTTGGCGATGCAGACGTCCACATATTTGCACAGCTCGCCCATTACCTCGCCGGCTTTGGCCTTGGACCACAGCTTATTTCTGTAATTTAAGTCGCAGGAAACGGTAAGTCCCAGCTCCTTGGCTTTTTTGCAGGCCTCTAAGCAGATACCGGCAACGGTGTCGTTGAGGGCCGGGGTGATGCCTGTGAAGTGGAACCAGTCGGCGCCTTCAAAGATCTTTGCCCAGTCGAAGTCCTCCGGGGAAGCCTCGGAGATGGCGGAATGGGCACGGTCATAGATGACCTTGGACGGTCTCTGGGAAGCGCCCTTTTCCAGGAAGTAGATACCCACACGGTCGCCGCCGCGGGCGATGTCCTTTGTGTCTACGCCGTATTTTCTTAACTCGTTGACAGCAGCCTGGCCGATCTCATGCTTCGGAAGCTTTGTAACAAAAGCGGCGTCCATGCCATAGTTTGCCAGGGAAACAGCCACGTTGGCTTCGCCGCCGCCGTAGGTGGCGCCAAAGCTGTTGGCCTGAACGAAACGGTAGTAGCCCTCGGGAGCGAGACGGAGCATGATCTCACCAAATGTAATAACTTTCTTTGCCATGATAAAATTCTCCTTTACTTCTGAACTAAATGTACTGCGAATCCGCCGATCTCATCCTCCAGATAAATGGCGGTCAGCTTGTCGCCTTTGAATTTTGCGGTTTCTTCTTTGAATTTATAGCCCATCATTTCCAGATAATTTTTCGCACGCGCAACGGAGTTGGTGGAAACTGCGATGTGGCCCTTTGCGCCAAGGCCCGGCGCTTTCATACATTCTACGGCTGTTCCGGCAAATACGGAGCTGTTTCCGGACTTCTTTGTGAAGCCGAAGAGGCCGTCGAAGGCAGAGGCTGTCTGGTCTGCCTGCTCCTCGTTCTCACAGTTGATGCCGATATGGGCCAATTCAAAGCCCAGCATGGTCTGGACGGCTTCCTTTGTCAGATCGCGGATCTTATCGAATTCTCCGGCTGCAACCAGATCTTTTTTCACCATCCAGCTTCCGCCGCAGGCCAGGATCTTATCGAAGGCCAGGTAGGAATTGATGTTCTTTGCGTTGATGCCGCCGGTGGGCATGAATTTCATCTGTGTATAGGGAGCGGCCATGGCCTTGATCATGTTGATGCCGCCGGCCTGTTCAGCCGGGAAGAACTTCACCACATCAAGACCGAGAGAGATGGCCATTTCCACATCGCTGGGATTGGAGGTGCCGGGTGTTACCGGGATCCCCTTATCGACACAGTATTTTACTACTGTGGGGTTCAGACCGGGGCTTACGATGAATTTTGCTCCGGCGTTCACTGCGCGGTCCACCTGCTCGGTGGTGAGGACTGTGCCTGCGCCCACTAACATGTCTGGGAATTCCTTCGCCATGATGCGGATGGACTCCTCAGCGGCGGCGGTGCGGAAGGTAACCTCTGCACAGGGCAGTCCGCCTTCGCAGAGAGCCTTAGCCAGGGGGGCGGCGTCCTTGGCGTCATCAAGGACCACCACCGGAACGATACCGATCTTCTGGATCTTTTCTAAAACTTCGTTCATATTTCGTTTCTCCTTTGCTTTATTTAATGGAAAGGGATATAAAAATTCGGGTCACAATTCTGTCATGCGGTACAAGGTTTCACAATATGAAACTCAGTTCCGTATTGCGATATTTACTAAAATAAATTATACTCGCCGGCCTTTAAAAGTCAATAGGAAAAAGTAATTTTGTTATCCTTCCCTTACACAGAAAAATGTGATAAAATGAACGCTGAGATAACCGGGAGGACGGGGTCGCCGCCGCGCCCGGAATATGCGGATGCCGGGGAAGGAGACCCGGCGCCGGGGATATATGGAGCTGCGGGCCGGACTGGCCGGACGCCTGAGGCCGCAGCTGTCATGAAAGGACGATTATGGATCTTAAATTTGAGAATTTCCGTGCGGAGCATGTGGAAACGCTGGCAGGATATTATGGAAAGCGCCATGACCGGACCTGCGACAGCACGATCATGGACAATTTTCTCTGGGGAGGCTATTACCACATCCGTTTCTGTGAACGGGATGGAAAAGCTGTCCTCTGGATCATGAACATCGACGGAAAGGACTACGCTGCCCTTCCGGTCTGCGGCCTGGAGGACCTGCCCCATTATTTTAAAGAGCTGGAGCAGTATTTTAATGAGGAGCTCCATCTGCCGCTGGAGATCTTTCTGGCGGATGAGGAGGCGGTGGAGTATTTAAGGCTCCCAGAAGACCGGTATTCGGTGGAAGAACTTCCGGATGCCAGGGATTATATTTATAGTGCGGAGTCACTGAAGGTTTTATCCGGGAAAAAGCTGGGGAAGAAGAAAAACCACATCAACTATTTAAAAAGAGAGTACGCCGGCCGGTATGAGTACAGGACCCTGTGCTGCTCCGACGGTCTGGATGTGTGGCAGTTCCTGGATAAATGGAGAGCCCAGAAGGGACAGGAGGTGGAGGGCCACCTGGACTATGAGGTGGAAGGGATCCACGATATATTAAGAAACTGCAGTGCGTTCCATGTACACATGGGCGGCATTTACATCGACGGCCGGCTGGAGGCCTTTGCCATCGGCAGCTACAACGAAAAAGAAAAAATGGCCATTATCCATATCGAAAAGGCGAATCCGGAGATCCGGGGGCTTTATCAGTTCATCAACCAGCAGTTCCTGATCCATGAATTTCCCGAGGCGGAGATCGTGAACCGGGAGGACGACATGGGGCTTCCGGCGCTGCGCCAGGCCAAGCTGTCCTATGAGCCCATGGAATTCGCCAGAAAATTCAGGATCCGGCAGCTGTGGCCGGAGGAGGGCCGGGGGAAGGAAGAAAACAGGTTATGATCCGATATCTGGAAGCAGAAGAAAAAGGAAGGACAAGAGCGCTCTGGAACGAGGCGTTTCCAGAGGATTCCGTATCCTTCGGAGACTATTATTATAAGGAAAAAACAAAGGACAACCGGATCCTGGTCTGTGAGGAGGAGGGGCGGATCGTGGCCATGCTCCAGAGGAATCCCTACGCGGTCTCCATGCGGGGGGATGTGAGGACCTGCGACTATATCGTAGGCGTGGCAACGGCGGTCAGCGAGCGTCACAAGGGCCATATGAGGAGCCTGCTGCTGACCATGCTGCGGGACATGCAGGAGGAGCGGATGCCCTTTGCATTTCTGATGCCTGCCCGGGAATCCTTGTATTATCCGTATGATTTCCGGTTTGTTTTCGACCAGCCCCGGTGGGTCCTGGGCTACAATAAGGACCTTCGGAGGACGCCTCTGGAGGGGAGCGCCCTGTATAAGGAGCTGGCCGACTGGCAGAATGCCTGGCTGAAGCGCCAGTATGAGGTGTTTGCCGTCCGGGATCCGGCTTACCTGGAACGGATGGAAAAGGAGCTGAAGAGTGAGAACGGCTTTGTGAACCTGATCTATGAGGACGACTGGTTCATCGGCATGGAAAGCGAATGGGGGCTTAAGGAACGGGAGCTGCGGTATCTGTATACAGGGGAGCGCTACCGGACCCTGGCGGGTACAAAGCCGGCCATCATGGCCCGGATCGTATGTATGCCGGAATTTGTAAAAAATATCCGCCTTTCAGAGGCATGTCCGGAGGATGAGGTGACCGTTGAGATCGGGATCCATGACCTGTTTATTCCCCAGAACCAGGGCGCATGGATCTGGAAGTTAAATAAGAGCGGCTCTGAGATCATCCAGGAATCCCGGTTCATTGCCAAGGGAAAAATGGAGGTGTTCACCATCGCAGAGCTGACCCAGTGGCTGTTCGGGTATGCCCTGCCTGAGCAGGTGGAAAACGTTCCTTACGGCCAGTATATCGAGCCGTTCCACGGAGTTTTTCTGGACGAGGTGGTTTAGGGGCCGTTCCGGGGCCGGGGGGATCCATTTCGGGTGTTCAGCCCGGGGAAAGGAGTGCCAGAGATGACAGAACGCGAAACTTTGAAGCAGTGGCTTTCTGAGAGTGAGAATATCGTATTTTTTGGCGGTGCAGGCGTGTCCACCGAGAGTAAGATCCCGGATTTCCGGAGTACTGACGGTCTGTATAACCAGCAGTATGCATACCCGCCGGAGACCATTCTGAGCCACACCTTCTATATGAGAAGAACCGAGGAATTTTACCGGTTTTACCGGAATAAGATGCTGTTCCCCGATGCGGAGCCCAACCGGGCCCATAAGGCCCTGGCAAAGCTGGAGCAGGAGGGAAGGCTCCGGGCAGTGATCACCCAGAACATCGACGGCCTCCATCAGAAGGCCGGGAGCCGGGAGGTGCTGGAGCTGCACGGCTCGGTGCTCAGGAATTACTGTACAAAATGCGGGAAATTTTATGGCCTGGAGGCGGTCCTGGAGTCAGAGGGCGTTCCCAGATGTACCTGCGGCGGCGTCATCAAGCCGGATGTGGTCCTCTATGAAGAGGGGCTGGACCAGCATACGCTCCAGAAGGCCGTTTATTATATTTCCAATGCCGATGTCCTGATCATCGGAGGAACCTCCTTAACGGTGTATCCGGCGGCCGGGCTCATCGACTACTATGGGGGAAAAAAGCTGGTGCTGATCAATAAATCCGTGACGCCCATGGACAGCCGGGCGGATCTGGTGATCAGCGGTCCCATTGGAGAGATCCTGGGAGACGCGGCCGGAGTTTAAGCTCCGGGACAGAAAGGAGTGACCGGGTATGTATCAGCCGTCAGAACGGCGTTATGAAGGAATGGAATATAAGCGCTGCGGAAGGAGCGGCCTTAAGCTCCCTGCCATGTCCCTGGGACTGTGGCAGAATTTCGGGACTGAAAAGACTCTTAAGGAGCAGGAGGAGATCCTGTGCCATGCGTTCGACCGGGGCATCACCCACTTTGATCTGGCCAACAATTACGGCCATCCGGCCAGGGGACTGGCAGAGGAGAACTTTGGCCGGGCCTTAAAGGATTGTCTGGGACCGTACCGGGACGAGCTGGCCGTCTCCACCAAGGCCGGGTACGATATGTGGCAGGGGCCCTATGGAAACTGGGGCTCCAGGAAATATCTCATGGCCAGCCTGGATCAGAGCTTAAGGCGCATGGGCCTGGATTACGTGGATATTTTTTACCATCACCGGCCAGATCCGGAAACGCCCCTGGAAGAGACCATGGAGGCCTTAAGCGATATGGTGCGCCAGGGAAAGGCTCTGTATGTGGGAATCTCCAATTATAATGCGGAGCAGACTGCTGCGGCAGTGAAGCTTTTAAGGGAGAACCATACGCCGTGCCTGATCCATCAGGTGCGCTACAACCTTCTGGAGCGCCAGGCGGAGGACGGCCTGTTTCCCGTCCTTTCAGAGAATGGCGTGGGCTGCATCTGCTTTTCGCCTCTGGCCCAGGGCGCGCTGACGGACAAATACCTCCGGGGGATCCCGGCCGGTTCCCGGGCGGCCCGGGAGGGGAGCACCGTGGCAGCCAGATATCTGGATGCGGAGACGCTGGGAAAAATAAAGAAGTTAAACGACATTGCCAGAGCGGGCGGCATGACCCTGGCCCAGATGGCCCTGGCCTGGATCTTACGGAGGCCGGAGGTGACTTCTGTTCTGGTCGGGGCCAGCAGTACGGCCCAGCTGGACAGCAGCCTGGCAGCTCTGAAGCTCCCGCCTCTGGGAGAAGATGTGCGGAAGGAGATCCGTGCAGCGCTCGGGCAGTAAAGGACGGGCAGGAAACATAGGGAGGGATCCGATGGAGTATGAAGTAGGAGATATCGTCAAATTAAAAAAGCCCCATCCCTGCGGAAGCCAGGAATGGGAGATCCTGAGGGTGGGTGCAGACTTCCGGCTGAAATGCCTGGGCTGCGGCCATATGGTCATGGTGACCAGGCGGCTGGTGGAGAAAAATACCAGGGGCCTGCGTAAGCCCGAGAAAAAGGAATAAAAAAGAGGGGCTGTTGTAAAAGCGCGGATTCGGCTTTACAACAGCCCCTTTTGCATCAGGCTTTTTTCTTCTTTTCCTTTGGAGTCATCTTAATGATCCCGGCCTTATAGAGCACAACGGCGCAGAGTACCGTGAGGACCATACAGATCAGCACCACAAAGCCCTCCATTCCTGCCAGAGGGAACACGGCGTTGACGCCGAACACCACTAAGAGCGGGAGGATCATGGTCAGCGGCTTTCCTTTGGCAACATAGTCGCCGCAGTCGTTGTTCACGAAGCTTAAAAAGATGCCGCCGAACAGAGCCGGGAGCAGATAGGTGGTGGCCGTCTGCACCGTGGGGCTGGTGAGGATGGGACGTAAGGGCACCAGGAGCAGCACGCCGCCGGCGATGATCAGGGTGGTGACGATGGAGGACACGGCTACGCCGATGGTGGCCACTGCGTCTCCTTCTTCTGTACCGGAGGCTGTGTCGGACATGATCTGGGCATTTACCACAACGGGGACCTTCAGGTTCATGACATTGCCTGTCAGAAAGGTGATATACGCGGAGGAGCCCAGGATCGGGGTATAGCTGAATACCTCGGCGATACAGGTGGGAATGAACACGGCCAGCAGGCCGCTGCCTGCGGTGATGACCTGGGCCGCGCTTTCCGGCCATACGTCGTATACGCTGGAAATGACCGCCGGGATCCCCAGCATGAGTATGATCCCGATGATGATGCCGATCCGTCCGGTCCGGTGAATACTGTCTTCGTATTTTTTATCCATATTGTGTTCCTCCTAAATTAACCAAGTATCCTGATCCAGACCAGCGAGGACGCCATGCCCAGGAGCAGGGTGTTTGCCATGACAAAGTTCCTGAGCCACAGGCATTTGAACCGCTTGATGATCTGTAAATGGATCAGAACGATGATGCAGGACGTAAATACAACGGCCAGGTGTACCTTGCCCTTCATTAACTGCATGGGAAGGAAGGCCTCGATGATGGCCAGGGAAAGAACGCCGGTGATCAGGGCCCCCAGCTCTCCGTGCTTGTTCCTGGCTTTGGTAAGTCCCATCTGGATCTTTTTGCCGAATAAAAGAATGGCAATGAGGCCGCCCATGATGCAGATGCTCATAACGAACATAACGGTGCCGACCACAGAGGCGTCTCCGGCGGCGTTTAAGGCTGCCACGGACTCATAGCCGGTTCCGGTGGCCACCATGTCGGCTGCCATCAGCTCATATGTGACAGAGCCCACCACGGAAAGGCGGAACCAGGACCAGGGTACGCCCAGGACCGACGCCAGGCTGAAAAGGCCGATGACGATGGAAATGGACGGAACGACAGAATAAATGGCGGAGGAGGTGATCACCAGTTTGAGCTTTTCTCTGGTGATCCCCAGCTCCAGGGCGTGTTTGTAGGCTTTTTTCAGCGTGATCAGACAAAACAGGATAATATAGGCGATTCCCAGCCCCACTAGTCCGTAGAGCAGGGGACTGTTCATGATTTCATTAAAGGTCATCTGTGTTCCTCCTTCATTACATGGCGTCCACATAGGTAAGGTCGTCGGGGATCGGGGATACGTAAACGCCGCCGGTCTCCTCCAGCAGCTCCTTTTTGGCCTGGTCAGCCAGGGCCGGGTCGTCAAAGATCCTGGTGCAGGCCAGTCCAATGGCCTTTGCGGCTGCAAGACAGGCTTTTCCGCCGATGGAGGTGCCCACCTGAGCGGTGTACTGCCAGGTGTGGTGGCCGGTGCCCGGGATGGCTGCGGAGGCGGTGAGCTGGGCGGTGGGGACCAGGTAGCTTACATCGCCCACGTCGCTGGAGGCGGTCAGCACCTTCTGGCGCATCAGGGGGCTGTAAGGGATCACAACGGAATTTAAGGGCCGCTTTTCAAACTCCTCCGGCGTCATTTTGTGGAGGACAGCCATTTTCTGTACCATAGCCTTTTTGGCGTCCTCCGGCAGGATGGCCAGGAATTTTCTGGCAATGGCGTAATCCTCCTCGTCAAATTCGGGGCCTCCCATTTCCACATAGGCGTCAGAAAGCACCTGGAAGGCGGTGGGGGTGGGGATCACGTCGCTTAAGCCGCCCAGGACTCTGACCTTGACCTCGGTCTCAGTCATAAGAGCCGCTCCCTGGGCGATCTTTTTGATCCGGGCCAGGATCTCGCTGCTCTGGGCCAGCTTAGGAGCGCGCATAAAATACAGCAGGGAGGCATGGTCCTGGACCACATTGGGAGCTTCGCCGCCGTTGTCCAGATAGGCGTAATGGATCCTGGCATCGCTGATCACATGCTCTCTCATGTAATTGACGCCCACATTCATCAGCTCACAGGCGTCCAGGGCGCTCCGGCCTTTTTCCGGGGCTGCGCCCGCATGGGCGGAGATGCCGGTGAAGTCAAAGCGGACCTTATAGTTGGCCACCATGCGGGTCCCCATGGGAACGTTCTGGTCTGCCGGATGCCAGGTGAACATCATGTCCACCCCGTCAAAGCAGCGGGCCTTGGCCATAAAGCCCTTTCCGAAGCCCTGCTCCTCTGCCGGGCAGCCGAAAAATACCAGAGTGCCGGTTTTTCCGCTCTGCTCCAGGTACGCCTTTGCAGCCATGGCGGCCCCTGCGGCTCCGGCTCCCAGGGCGCAGTGGCCGCAGCCGTGGCCAGTGGTATGGCCCTCGTCCGGCACAGGCTCGGCGGTTCCGGCTTTCTGGCTCAAGCCAGGAAGGGCGTCATATTCGCCCAGGATGCCGACCACGGGAGAACCGCTTCCCCAGACAGCCTTAAACGCCGTAGGGATCCCGGCCAGCTCCTTAGTTACTGTAAAGCCGTCGTCCTCCAGGGCTTTTATGATGGCCGCCGCGCTTTTCGTTTCCTGGTAGCCCAGCTCGGCGTATTCCCATACGGCCCGGTTGAGCCCGGTGATGATCTGTGCTTTTTCACGGACGGCATCGCGGATGATTTGTGCATTATCCATAAGAATAACCTCCTATTCCTATAAAACCTTGTATCATTTTGAAAATAAGTATACTGTCTGGATGGATAGATCACAAATATGTTTTATTTATAGGCGGCTATAAATTCCAGCGATGGACTTTAAAAAGAAAAACAGATATAATGGTGCTGGAACCAGGAAGAGATTGATGCCGTACATAGAAGAAGCACAGCAGACAGAGGGAGGAGATGGATCATGACCATACAGCAGCTTCAATACGTTCTGGAGATCGCCCGGTGCGGCTCCGCGTCCAGGGCAGCAAAAAACCTGTTCCTGTCCCAGCCAAATCTGAGCAGCGCCATAAAAAATCTGGAGCAGGAGCTGGGCTTTCCCATCTTTGAAAGGACCTCTGCCGGGATGGAGCTGACGCCTGCCGGTTCCAGACTGGCAAAGGAGGCGTCGGTGATCATGGAGCATTTAAAGGGGATCTCCGATGCGGGGAAAAATACAGAAAGAGCCTGCCGGTTCCGTCTGGTCTATCCCATGTATTACCCGGCCTTTGAGGCGTTCCGGGATCTTTGCAGGGATTACCAGGGATACGACAAGGTGAACCTGTCCTGCGCTTCCGGTACCGGGGTCAAAACGCTGGAGCTCCTTCACCAGGATCTCTGCGATCTGGTGGTCACCATCGACACCAAAGGCCATTATGCGGATTTTAACCGGTACTGCAATCTGTTTCACCTGGAGTACAGGGATGTGGCGGAGGCCTCTTTTTCCGTGCAGCTTTCCAGAAACCATCCGCTTTTAAGGGAAACGCCCTTTGATTTTGCGAAGCTCAAGAATTACCCGTATGTGGCGTATACAGATGGGAACGGAGGAAATTTAAACTGGACGCCCTGGTCCAGCGTGGTCAATCCGGACAAGCTGATCCGGGTCCAGTCCATCGCCTCACGGATTTCCCTGGTGGCCAATACCAACGCTTTCAGCCTTGTATTTCCCCATTCCAGGGCGTATAACGAGGCCAATGGCGTAGTGACGGTCCCCCTGCCCTTTGATCCTCTGATCTTAGGCTATATCTATTCCCGTGATCGGGGATTAGGAGAAGCAGGTGAGGCATATGTGCGGCATCTGAAGGAGCGGATACGGGAGCATTTTGGGGAGGATGGCTAGAAAAACAGAAAATATGCAGAAAGAGAAAAAACATTGCGGAAAACAAGAAGGTTAGTGTATAATTATCATTGGCAAATATAGGAACTATTCCTAAGACAAAAAAGG
>NZ_JAXXBR010000016.1:0-4814 GCF_037242085.1 Alitiscatomonas sp.
GGTGATGGAATTCATCTTTCCCGTAAACATCATCACGCCCATGAGGATCATCAGCACGGCTCCGGCCCTGGCTGCATAGGTGACCACATTCCCATGACGTTTAAACACATCCAGAAGCGTGGTGGAAAACATCCCCACTGCCAGGAATGGAAGGACGAACCCGGCCGTATAAACTCCGATCAGGAGAAAGCCCCTGGCCTGGGTGGCCGCCGACGCTGCCATCAAAAGAACGCTGGCCAGAGCCGGTCCCACACAGGGCGTCCATGCAAAGCTGAAGGTAAAGCCCAGCAGAAAGGCTGTTACAGGAGACATGGCAGCCGTTCCCACAGAAAACGGCAGCCGGTGCTCCCTGGAAAGGAGCCTGGAGGGTCCGAAGATCCCCAGCTGGTAAAGGCCGAAGCCAGCAACAAAAATCCCTCCGATCCTGGCGAACATGGCCTGGTTCCCCTTAAAGAACCGGCCCAGGGCCGAGCCTCCCAGCCCCAGGATAAAAAATGCCGAGCTGACCCCCAGCACAAAAAATACGGTGTGGAGCATCACTTTCTTCCGCTCATAAGTAATCCGTCCGTCCTCTCCGCGCCTTGCGGTCCCTCCGGACAGATATCCGATATAAAGGGGCAGGAGCGGCAGTACGCATGGCGAGAAAAAGCTCAGCAGTCCCTGTAAAAATACAGTCAGCACCGGCACGCTGATGTCCATTGAAAATCCCATGATCTTTCCTCCATAAATAATATGATATCCACAGGGGCAGAGAGCTTCCGCCCCCGATGTCATGATATTAAAGATATCAGATACCCTTCCGGCTGTCAAGATATCCGGAAATATCCATGGTACGGCCATCGGTCCAGACCATGACGGCTCCCCGCTCCCGGGTGTCCCAGATCCGGGCCCCCTGTTCTTTAAGTGCCTTTACGACCTCCGGAGACGGATGGCCGTACCGGTTCTCCCGGCCGCAGGAGAGTACCGCAAAGGCCGGATCCACAGCCTTCAGAAACTCCCGGCCGGAGGAGGTTCCCGATCCGTGATGGGCGGCCTTCAGCACCGTCACCGGGGCCAGCAGGCCGGCCTCCCTCATCTTTTCCTCCCCCTCCTTTCCCACATCCCCCGTCAGCAGCAGACGAAAATCCCCATACTGGATCTCTGCCACCAGCGATTCATCGTTCCGGTCCCCATAGTCCCCTCCCTCCGGCGGCGAAAGGCAGCGGATCGAAACCTCCGGTCCCAGGATCCCGGAAAACTCATCTCCCCGTTTTCCGTAGACCACCGGGATCCCGCGGCTGTCTGCCAGGCAGGCCAGCTCTGCATAAACATCCTTTCCCTTTCCCGGCTCCGGCATCACCAGCGTGCCGATGCGGATCCCGCAGCCCGGCTCCTCCAGCGCATACCGGATCCCGCTTATGTGATCCCAGTCTCCATGGCTGATGAATACTGTATCCAGCCGGTCCACGCCCCGGCTTTTTAAAAAGGGCACCAGACAGTCCTTTCCCAGTTCCTTTTCCTGGCTGCTGCCGCAGTCCATCAGCATGGTCCTTCCTCCGCAGGACAGAAAGATCCCATCCCCCTGGCCCACATCCAGAAATACGGCAGACAGCCCCTTCCGGGGCGGCGGAAAAAAGAAAAACACGCTCCCGGCCCAGAAAAGGCACAGGATCAGGAAAGCCTGGGGCCGGCTCCGCCTCTGTTCCAGGATCCGGGAAGCCAGAAGGATCCCCAGAAAAGCTCCGGCCAGAAACAGGACCATGGCCGTCAGAGACGGCCGCCCAACCACCAGGCTGGCCCCTGGAAGCCTCTGTGTCCCCTCTCCCATGGCCTTATAAAGTCCCAGGATATAGTGGGCCCCTCCCAGAAGGGCGGCTCCCGCCTTCATGGAAAATAAGGAAGCCGCCAGTCCCAGCAGGCCAGAAACCACCACATACGTCATCAGAGGGATCACTAACAGATTCAGAAAGATCCCGTATAGCGGAAGCTCAAAGGAGTGATACAGGACGGCGGGAGCCGTGGCCGCCTGGATAGAGGCGCTCACAAGAAGCGTCTGGAATAAGCTGCGGGCTTTAAAGCGCCGGATGAGGAAACCGCCGGGAAAGGCCACGGCTCCTGCTGCAAGAAAGGAAAGCTGGAAGGACGCCTGGGTCAGGAGACAGGGCCGGGACCACAAAAGCGCCAGGGCTGGAATACACAGGGCTGACATAAGGTCATAGGTCCGGCCCAGAAAGGCTGCAAGAAAGGAGAGCCCGCACATGGCCGCAGCCCGCACCACCGACGGCCCGAAGCCGGTCATGAGCCCATAGCAGAACAGAAAGGCTCCCGCTGCCCCGCCGGCCGCCGCAAACCCAAAGCCGCACCTTCTTAAGGCCTTCCATAGTCCAAGTCCAAGGATGGACACATGGAGACCGCTGATGGCCAGCACATGAGAGATCCCGTTTTTCCGGTATAACTCGTAAATCTCCTGGTCCATATCCGACCGGTCTCCCAGAAGCACTGCCTTCAGGATCCCTCCGTCTGTGCCGGAGGCCAGCTGGTCCAGACGTCTTTCCAGCCAGAGCCGTATCTGACGGATCCCCTCCCGGAACCGGCTGTATCCGGGGCCAGCCGGCGCTGTCCGGTCTGCCCGGAAGATCCCGCCGATCCCTTTCGCCCGGCAGAAGGACCTGTGATCGAAGCCGCCTGGATTCCGTTCCGGCTCCGGAGCCTCCATGGTCCCCTCTGCCCGGATCCTCATTCCTATTTTCAGTCCATCGGCCCGATCCGTATAGCAGTACATGCGCCGGGGGATCCTGCGGGCTTCCGGTCCGTACTCCTCACAGTCGGATACCATTAGCCGGTATCCGTAGTCTGTCTCTCCGATCTCCTCCACCTGGCCTTCTATGACCAGGGGCTCCTCCCTCCGCTCCGCGGCCGCCTGCTCCTCCAGGACCCGCTCCCGGATCTCCAGCTTCATACGACCAAAGCCCAGAAGGATACATCCGGCCGCTACCAGTCCATACCGGAGCCATGGTCCCGCCTTTCCATGTAAAAAAAGAGCCGGCGTCCCGCTTCCGCCCCCTGCCGCTCCCCTCCGGAAGCTTCCGGACAGGACGCAGCAAAGGACGGCCAGCATGGCTGCCAGCCAGAAAAACCCCTGGTCTGCTGTAAGAAAAAGGGCCATCGTCTCTCCAAGTACCAGTCCCCCCGTTGCATACAGCAAAGGCCTGTTAATTTTTTTCTCCTCCCTCCATGTATTCAAAATTTCTCTCAAACACCGTATTTAAAGGGATCTTGTCGCGGAAGACCGCGTCCTGGGAGCCATTGATGCGGATCTGCACCCGGCTGACCGTGGGAAGTTCTGAAAGTGAATTCACGATCGAATAAATGGGAATATATTCCCTCACCTCCAGGCTATTGTTCAAAAATGCGGAATCCAGATTGATGGAGCAGACGGATTCACTCACCATCACGTTTAAAAGCTTCATATCCGGGGGAAGCGTCGGATATGAATCCGGCTCCCTGGGCCCCTCGATCAGCTGCTCCACTATGAGCTTTTCCAGGGAAGTGTTGGTATTGCGCATCACCTCCCGTTTTTCCTCCACCAGCCCGTCTCCGGCAGCATTGGAAAAATACAGGGTCAGCTCCGTTTTCTCAAAGCTGTTCACATCCCGGATCCCCTCAACAAAATCTGAGGCCGAAAGCATCCCCACAGGATTTCCTGTGCCGTCCACAATGGGCTGCTCGGCACAGTAAATACTCAGATAGTCAATGCCCTGGATCTGGGTCAGCGTTTTCGTAAGGGCCGCCCGGCACAGGATCTCCCGTACTGAATCCATCAGCGCATAATTGGCATCCACAAACAGATACAGCACATTTTCTTCGATCCGGAAGGTAATGGTCTCCACCCGCTCTGGAATGGCGCTCTGACAGTCCATCTCTGCCGGGACTGTTTCCATTCTGGAAAGAAGCTCCTGGACCAGCGCTTCCTGGTCCGTTCCTTCCATCCCGATGCTGTTCCCCACCAGCTTAAGTCCCGGGGAATCTAGATAATATACCGTATACTCCGGCACTCCCTCCGGTATTTCATCCGTCCGCCTGCAGCCGCCGCACAGAGCCAGCAGGACTGCCAGAAGGGAAACCGCAAAAAATATCCTTAACTGCTTCATGGCTTCTCCTTTCCTGTGGACGGGATGTACATCAGCGGGATCTTCACCGTAAAGGTGGTGCCGATGTCCTCCTTGCTCTCCACCTGGATGGACCCATGGTGCATAAAGATCACACTTTTGGTGATTGCAAGTCCCAGGCCTGTGCCGCCGGTCTCCCGGGATCTGGCCTTATCCACCCGGTAGAACCGCTCGAATACCCGCTCCTTATATTCCTCCGGGATCCCGATGCCGGAATCCGAGACCTTGATATAAAAGAACTTGTGGTCCGCGTCCAGAGTGACTCGCACCCATCCGTCCTCCCGGTTGTATTTGACTGCATTTTCCACCAGATTGTTGACGGCCAGGGAAAACTTCACCTCATCGATATCCGCCGTTACCTCCCGGATACTCTCGAAGATCAGCTCAATGTTCCGCCGTCTGGCAATGGGACGGAGCCGTTTTAAGATCATCTCCACCAGAGCGTTGATATTGGTCTGGGTAATATTGATCTCTGCTGAGGATTTATCCATACGCACTAAAGTCAGAAGATCATCGATGATCTTGCTCTCCCGGTCGATCTCATCGGAAATATCGCCCATAAATTCCTGGTACAGCTCTTTGGGGACCTCATCCATGCTCATAAGGGAATCGGCCAGAACGCGGATGGAGGTGATCGGCGTTTTCAGCTCGTGGGACACGTTGGAT
>NZ_JAXXBR010000015.1:0-4686 GCF_037242085.1 Alitiscatomonas sp.
ACTGTCAGGCTTTAAGACACCAGTACAGATCTTCATCAGGGAATATTTGCCAATGAAGGGATCCACCACGGTCTTAAATACCTTTGCAGAAAGGGAGACTTCGTCGTTATATTTAGCTGTAAAACGCTCTCCGTTGGAAACGTCCACGCCGATGCACTCACCAGCCTCATCCGGAGACGGGAAGTAGCGGTCAATGGCATTCAACAGAGCGTGGAAGCCCTGGCAGTTGATACCGGAGCCCATCATAACAGGAACGATATTGCCCTGGCAGACGTTGGTCTGTACGGCAGTATAGATCTCGTCCTGGGTAAATTCCTCGCCGGAGAAGTAGCGCTCCATATATTCCTCGCTGGTCTCGGCAACAGCCTCGATCAGGGCGTCGCGGATGATCCCTAAGTTTTTCTTCGTATATTCGGGAATCTCACATTCCTCATAGTCGGACAGGTTCGTAAACCGTCTGCCTTCCATCTTAACAGCGTTTACGAAGCCGACAAATTTTTCATTTTCACGGATCGGCACCTGGAACGGGGCGATCTTTCTTCCAAACTGTTTTTCCAGCTTTAAGATCAGTTCACGGAAGGATGCATGATCATCATCCATATTGGTCACAAAAATGATCCTGGGGAGGCGGTACTCTTCACATAACTCCCACGCCTTTTCTGTACCTACTTCAATCCCTGCCTTGCAGTTTACAACGATAATAGCTGCGTCTGCAACGCTTACAGCCTCTTCCACTTCACCCACAAAGTCGAAATATCCGGGAGTATCCAGGAGGTTGATCTTAACCTTGCCTTCTGCGCCCTGGTATTCAATGGGGACCATGGTTGTAGAGATCGAGAACTGTCTTTTAATTTCTTCTTTATCGTAATCACTGATGGTATTTCCGTCAGAGATTTTTCCCATTCTCTTGGTCACGCCGGTCAGATAAGCCAGTGCTTCAGCGACTGTGGACTTTCCGGCGCCACCGTGGCCTAAAAGTACAACATTGCGGATCTGTTTTGTTCCATAAACGTCCATATTCATTCCTCCCGTACTGTTTTAGTCGTTGGTTTTCGGACAATTTCATTTTCATCTCCAAACCTATGAGGATATTCTACCAAAATTCATGCAATATTACAAGCAAAATATGCAAAGTGCACAAAATATTTTTCTAAAACATCGGACTGATGGAAGATATGCTGTCATGGACTCCAGATTTTACTCTGTTTTTACATACCTTTGATTCAATTCATACCTTTATCCATTATACTCCACTCACCGATCAGAAAAACGACAGGAGGGCACTGAAATGATGAGAAAAAAACTTTTGATCACTTTACTGGCTGCCATGACCGCGGCCGCCGCGTTACCCTTTTCTGCCTCTGCGGATGAATGGAAACAGGATTCCAGCGGCTGGTGGTATGAGGTCGATGACGATGACGACCAGGATGATGACGACGATTATGTGAAAAAAAGCTGGAAGCTTATTGACGGAAAATGGTATTATTTCCATGATTCCGGATATATGGCCACCGGATGGGTGGAGCTGGACGACGGATGGTACTTTCTAAACAGCGATGGCTCCCTTTTGACCAGCGGCTGGACCCCGGACCATTGCTGGGTGGATGACGATGGCCGGTGGGACGATGACAGGGATGACAGAGACGACCGGGACGATGACAACGACGACCGCGATGACGACAACGACGACCGCGATGACGACAACGACGACCGCGATGACGATTGATACCCTCTCAGAACTGATGCAGTATCTGAAATAGTTACAAAAACAGAGAGTCCGCCATTTTTAAGCGGCTGGCTCTCTGTTTTTCTATCTCCTATTTTTGCATTCCAACCGGCCGGGGCACGCCCTTTCCCTGGGACAGCTCCCTTAATGATCGGATTTCAGCCCCGCTCCGCACATGGTGATCAAGCAGTCTCTGGTCTCTCCGTTTTGGCGGCAGAATTCCAGGTAGGCCGCGTAATTGGCTGCAGTGGTGTGTTCACAATAGATCCCCTTTCCGGCCAGGATCTCCCTGGCTTCCAGGATCTTCTCCTCCGGAGCATGGATGAACTGGACATGATATTTATAAGCGTACTCCAGGATCTCTTCTCCCCGCATAGGAACTCCAATGGCAATGCCCTCGGCCAGTGTGGGCTCCGGAGATACCCTGGCGGGCTCCCGGCTGCCCTCCTGGGCCGCCTTTAATAAGGGATCGCATTTTTCGCTCTGGACCGCCAGGATCCGGGGCATGGAGACAATGGCTCCACTTTCCAGCAGATGCTCCAGGGCCTTTACAGCCCCCAGGAAAAGCGTACCGTTTCCCACGGGGATCACCAGATGTTCCGGGATCCTCCCCAGCTGCTCCATGACCTCGTAGATATACGTCTTTGTCCCCTCATAGAAAAATGGATTGTATACATGATTGGCGTAGTACAGCCCTTCCCGGTCGGCCTTTTCCCTGCACACGGCGGCACAGTGGTCCCGGCTTCCGGGCACCACCGTACATACGGCTCCGTGGGCCCGGATCATGGCGATCTTTTTAGGAGAAGTTCCCTGGGGCACAAAGATCTCACAGGGGATCCCGGCCCTGGACGCATAGGCGGCAATGCTGTTTCCTGCGTTGCCGCTGCTGTCCTGGACCACATAGTCCACTCCCGCCGCCTTACAATGGGCCATCAGAACGGCCGCCCCCCGGTCCTTATAGGAAAGGGTGGGCATCATGTAGTCCATTTTTAAAAGAACGTTCCCGTCCATGCGGACCACCGGAGTCATACCCTCTCCCAGGGTCAGCTCCCTCCAGCTTTCGTCCTCCAGAGCCATGTATTTCCGGTAGCGGAACTGACTCCACTGGCTTTTGTCAATGCCGTCCGGCCTAAAGGGAGGTGGAGTAAAATCCAGCTTCCAGAGTCCCCCGCAGCTGCATCTGGCCTGGCGGGTGGAAACAGATACTTTTTTTCCGCATTTAGAACAGATATAATCCATACTTATTCCTCCTCTTTCCTGGCGCGGAGCTCATCCATCTGCCGGATGGCTGCATCCGCCCGGTTCATACCATATCCGATTCTTTTCTTCACACCTCTGCAATTTATCTTATCTTACATCCCGTATGAAAACCTGTCAATAGACCGGCTCACAGCGGCAGTCTCCAGGGCATGAGCCAGGCAGTTTCTGGATTTTCTCTCTAAAAAAGCCTCCGGCTGGGGCGGCCGGAGGCTGATACAAAAATAAGAGGTTGTATAATAGGAGGTTTCTATTGTTTTATAATTTCAGCCCCTCCGCGTACAGCCTGTACGTTTCCAGGCCAGAGAGATCTACGTCATTCAGAGTCACCGGCTCCCCTGCCTTCACATCCTGCAGGAGTACCGCTCCGTTTAAAAGATAAAACGGTGCCGCGCTTCCCACAGCTGCCCGTTCCAGAAGCTCCGGTGTCAGGCCGTCGATTTCATGGTGATGGCCATGGACTGTGAGTACCGTCCCTGCCGGGATATCCCTCTGGGCGACGCCGGCAAGCACCGATACCTGACGGCATTCACTGTGGGTGCCGATCCCCATGAGATCTCCCTCCAGGATCGAAACCGGGGTCTCCAGCCCCATATAATGATAGGGATGGTAGATACAGCAGTATTTCCCATTCCGGCTCATCACATGGCCCTTTCCCTTTAAGATCTCCCACATTTTTTTATTCTCACAGCGGACGATGACGAATTCACCGCCGCAGAAGCTTGCCTCATTCTTTTCCCGGAGATTATAGAACACATCCACCACTCCGGTCTTATCCAGGATCCCGCCGTCCTCTTTGGGAATAAAAATATCGGCCAGCTCACTGACCCTGGCCATGGGGTAGCTTAAGAATGGAGACGCCGGGACCAGTCCTGTGATATTGGACACCAGGTTCATCTCACAAAGATCTGCAGAGATCACCTCTGCATATTTGCCCAGCAGCTTTTTCCTGGCCTCCAGGGTTTCGGTCCCCTTATAGCTCCAGCAGTCCAAAAGCTCCGGAAGCTCCTCCGGTCCGCTGTTTCCGTCCAGATATTGGAAGGTCCCTGTCTCCCGGTCCCATACCATATCATATTCGCTGGATTTGCCGGCAGCGATCACCTCCAGGCCCAAAAGCCTCGCCCAGGAATAAAGGTCCAGGAGATTTCTCGGCTGATCCCCGTTTACCAGGGCATACACCGCATGGTTCTCCTCTGCGGTCTGGTTCAGTACAGGACCGCAGACACTGTCTGTCTCCTTGGAGACCATATACACGTTGATCCCTTTCCTTAGCGCCCTTAAGGCCGCGTCGGAGCTGACTGCCGTATTGCCGGTGCACTCCACCAATGCCGTGATCCCGCATTCCGTCACCAGACGGTAATCATCCACAATAAGAATGGCATCCTCAGATGCTGCCTTGATATCCTCCAGGCTATTGCACACCGTGATCCCAGCCTCATCGTAGCCGATCTCCTTCAGTACCTCCAGGCATTCATCCGTATGTCTGGAACAAATGACCCGAAGCTTCATGTGGGCCACTGTGGGGATCTGGGCCAGCAGCGTGTACCCATAGCCCTTGGTGGCTCCCACTACTCCCACCCGGGACACCCTTCCTGATCTGTCATTGAGAAGATTTGTATAATCCATAGATTCTGCTCCTTTTCTTTTATGGACGGAATACGATCTTAATGGCCGCATCGTCCTTATCTGCCAGGTCAAAGCCG